>JBILPP010000148.1:0-4893 GCA_044373765.1 Bacteroidia bacterium | reverse complement strand
AGTGGATTCCATTTCATATTTAACTCTGATATGAAAATCGTTTTCTCCAAGTTATTAATCAATTTAATGGTGTTGTCTTCTTGAATCTCATCTACCACACGTTTTATATTTTTATCATCTACTAACTCGGCCAAAGCCTTACTTAAAAATGGCGCATCAAACTTTGGTGTTTCTGCAGCTAAAGATTGATCTGTTAAAGAATCATGCATAGCCCTTAAAGCAGGTTGTGGGAATGGGAAGTTAAGTAACATGACCAAATTCATTCTGAAACTGGTATCCACTAAACTGTAGTACAATTGGCCCGCACTGTTTACTTCAAACTTGGTTGTTTCATAACCCAAATTAACCCTGCCTTCTCCGGTAATACTTCTCTTTTCTTCGTTAACTACCATTAAGTTTCCTTTGTATGAGTTGTTAAATAGTTTTTCAAAACTACCCATCTTAAACTCACTATTTTTTTCATCGTAAAACAAGGTGCCTTCTACTTTAAGTAATTCTGGATCGCTTTGGTTACGCTTACGTGTAAAGAACATGGTGTACACATGAGCCGAGTCATTACTAATATTAAAACCATTATAAATGGTTTGCTGGTTCATGTTTTTAGTTGGCGATTTTACATTGATGTATACCGAATCGGGATTAACTACAGCAGCATTTCTAAACCAATCGGTTTTAGGTAGGGGTAATTTATGTATAGGCAAGAAATAACCATCATATTCTAAGTTTTTAACTACAGAAGTTAGCACGGCATTACCTCTAAATTGAATTTTAGGACCAACATAGAACTTAATGGTGTCTGGTATATTTGATTTACCAATAAGTTGATGTGCTTTATTGATGTAAATTTCGTTCATGAAAAATTTCTGCACGTTTTTCTTTTTATCAACGTATTCATATTTACCAGTTCCTAATACATTAAACTTCCCTGCTATTTTAATGCTTACGCTATCAATTTTATGAAAACGATTAATGGTATCGGCCTGTATTTTAGCGCGATTCAACAGATCCATATCGGCATTTCCTCTGATGGTTGTTTTGTTGCTATCTGGAAAAACTTGCGCATCGCCCACTGCAATAAAAGGAACCTTTTTGGCATACATGGTAAAGTCTTTTATGGCTAGCGTAGTAACCGATGTGGTAAACTTTAACGCATCTTGTTGCGGATGGGTAGATACCAAATACGTATTATTACCATCAGGCATGGCCGATTTAAAATCAATTGTTTTGGGATCCATGCGCCAGAAAAACTCATCAAACGAACCGGCATATAAGTTGTAATTAAAGAAAGAATTGAGGATGCCTTTTTCATTGTATTTAAAATCGCCCAGCCTATTTTCTAAATCAACCCTCGCATGAACAGATGACGAACGAAAGGCAAACTTTGTTGAATCTTTTAAATCAAATAATTTAAAAAATGCATCATCGCTTAAAATTTGATCAGGTTGTAACCAAAAGTCAAACGAAGTTAATTGTGCTTCTTCCACATTAATTGCTCCTTTTGCATGCATGCTACCTGGTGTATAAATAATTGTTCCATCAAGTGTGGCTCTGTTATTACTAAAAGGTATTAAGGCTTCGGTTCGCGTAACCAACATCGTATCCTGGTAAGGAATCCAATGGTTATATATGTTAGTGGCTACTACATCAGGATAAATACCTGTTCGCTTGTTATCAAATGTTTTACACTGCCCATTTAAAGAATCGAGCAACATCACAAATTGATCCGATTTAGAAACAGATGCCAAATAATTAATTTCTCCTGCTCCAAAAAACCCTTCATCACTCAATGATAAATCAACGAACCCTCGTCCTTTTCCACCATACATTGGATAACCAACATCGTTACGTTTTAATTTAAACCCTAAAGACTTATCAGGTTGTAAGTATAAAGCATATTTTAAATCGGGAATAATACCGCCAGAAACTAAGGTTCCAGCCAACGACATTTTTTCCAAGTCCAACTCATTCAAACTATCCATGGTAAATGGTTCTACATCAAAATAAAATCGGTTTTTATCATACACACCTTGCTGGGTAGTCTGTTTATCGTAATAAACCTTAGAACCTACATCGGATTTAAAAATTGGGTATCCAGGAAATTTCTTTCGCCCACTTTTGTTATACGGATGATCAATTGCCAATGTACCATAAATGTTTTGAAGCGCACTTTTAATAGGTAAATCAACCCCTAATTTTGAATCACGAAACAAAAACTTCATCGAATCCACGTTATTTAAACGTACTTGAAAAGAAGTATAGTCGAAACTAAAACCGTTGCCATAAAAATCAGCCTTACCTGCACGCAATTTGCCCGAAAAATCCATGTTGCGGTTTTTCTTTAATGTTACCCGTTGATCACGTGGAATGATGTAAACATTTTGCGAATCGCTAAAATAAAACTGAGGAACGCCTTCAATTTGCAAATCGCTATTAATTAAACTAATGGATGCATTAGGCACTTGTTTTCCAATTACGGATAAGAATGTGATTGCATCATAATCTGTTGAACCATAATGCGCATTTACATAATCCTTTAATTTTCGTTTTTCGGTAACATAATCACGTTTTTCATCAAACGTTACAAAACCATAATCGTTTAATTCAATCATTTGCTGCCTAATGGCACTAGGGTCGCTCTTAAAATCAGCTGCGTAATCCTTAATACTAAATCCTGTGATATTGCGCTTCTCTAAATACAATTTAACGCGTTGCAAAGGGTTATAGCCTAACATACCTTGAATGCGCTCATACCTTACATCCCTAAAATAATTTACCGACTCAAACCTAGCTGGTTCATCATCGTTAATCATATCAATATCGATTGATGGATTGTTTAAGTCCCATTTAATTTCATCACAATAAAATTCTACTTTGTGGTAACTGTCGTAAAAAGGTGTGCTACTAACCCCTTGGCGTTTGTTTCTGTATAATGAAATGTATTCGTTACCAATTTTATAATTAACCTCCAATTGCGGGTGATAAATAGAATCCTTCTCGAGGTAAATAGAAACCGCTGCTTTTAGGGTTGCAATTTTATCATTGCGTAAAATCATTTCTTTAGCTGCTATGCGCAACACGGGTTTATTCTTAAAATAAAAAATAAAATCAGCCGTGGTGCTATCGCCACCCCTAAACATAATTTCATCGCCACGCATACCAAAACCACCCGAGTATTTACCTCTCCCAAAACTTAGTTGGTTAAAGTTTTTGATGTACGAATCGAATTGTGGATACAACGATTTATTACCTGCTGATTTGGCCATGGCCCTATCAGATAATTTACCTAAGAGGGGAGTATTTAGCAAACCCACATAATTAAACATGGCCGAATCTGCGTTTAGCGTGCCATCTGCTAAGTTGAGTTTATATCCTTTTAAATCACAAAAAACCTTCGCACTATCCAAACCCACACGTGTAAAATCTGTACGTCCGCCTCGTCCGTACCACATGTCTTTGGCTGCATCATATGTACCTGAGGTACGGTAAATTTCCAATGTATCACCGGGTGTTATACCAAACAAATCGGTATTCTTAAAAATAAATAAGGGCGTAGTTTTACTGGTAAAATCAACATCTAAATTGGTGGTGGTCCAGTTAATACCTGTTGTTTGCAACAGTACTTTATCATACAATACATTGCGTGAAATTTGCAAGAAATTATAACACTCATCTTTGCCCTGATTGAATGCTTTTTCGGTGGCTTTGTGCCAATTATCAAACTTAGAAACCAAACCATTCACCACCAATCCGTTAATGGCATTAAAGTAATTTTCGAAATGTGGGCTTGGTTGATAGTTGTAGCTTAACATTTGGTTGGTAAGTCTTATTACCTGTATTTTTTGGTTGTTGGTAAACTTACCCGAGTTGTAATAGCTGATAAATTCAGCCACTGCATCTTTTGCTTTACTGCTTCCACTTGCATCAAAATAATCATCTAAATCGTTTGGATATTGCAGCACATCAAAGCTAAAACTGCGCTGGGCATGCGCAACAAGAGCAAAACTGATGATTGAAATTAAAATTACGAGCTTCTTCATGTTTACAAAAACGTATGAAGGGGCAATTTACTGTTTTACTTGTTTTGTTTTTGGGAGTTTTTCCCACAAAAAAAGTCGAACATTATTGCTCGACTTTTATTATAATTTTTCATTAAATCTACTTCATTGCTTTTACAATATCTACAAAGCTGCGGCTTTGCAATGCTGCACCACCAACCAAAGCACCATCAATATCGGGTGCAGAGAATAACTCAACTGCATTATCAGCTTTTACACTTCCGCCATATTGTATGGTTAAATTATCAGCTACTTGGTTGTTGTAATGCTCGCACACCAAACCACGAATAAACGCATGCACTTCTTGTGCTTGTGCTGTACTGGCCGTTTTGCCTGTACCAATAGCCCAAACCGGTTCGTATGCAATTACTACGTTTGCAAATTGTTCGGCAGTTAAATGAAACAAACCTTCGCTTACTTGCTTTTTCAATACATCAAAGTGCGTGTTGCTTTCGCGTTCTTCTAATGTTTCGCCACAGCAATAAATAGCTGTTAAATTATTTTTTAACACCGCATCTACCTTACGTGCCAACCAATCGTTGGTTTCGTTAAAGTATTGTCTGCGCTCACTATGACCAATGATTACATACTCGGCACCACAGCTTTTAATCATACCGGCACTTACTTCACCTGTATATGCACCGCTATCGTGGTTGCTGCAATTTTGTGCGCCACTAAAAATATTTCTACTATCGGCTACCATGCGGCTAACTGCGTTAATATGAACAAACGGAGGAATAATAACCACGTGCGCACTGCCTTGGTATTCGTCTTTTACCATTCCGGTAACTTCAGTAACTAATGCCATCCCTTCCTCAAAAGTTTTATTCATTTTCCA
>JBILPP010000147.1:0-4902 GCA_044373765.1 Bacteroidia bacterium | reverse complement strand
ACAAATGAAAGAGGAAATTACGAACTGTATCCCAGGGCAGCATATTATGCACTACAAAACATACATAAAATTAATCCATACAACGAGTCACTCGTTTCTATAAACACCGCATTCAATGCTGTTTCTGTTGCTGAATTCAATTTAAGAGCAAGAGGCGATAAGGCCGTGTTAGAGTCAAAAGACAGGGGCAAGTTGTATGTAAGTAACCTGCAAGCTAACTTCAACACATACTACACTGGTGGAAGTCTTATTACAACTCCTAAGGTTGCTAATTCTTCTAACCCAACAACCTTTCCAAGTGCACAAGGGTTTGATAACATGGAGTCCTTTAATATTGGAGTAACGGCAAGACCCGCTCCTAATGTGATGGCAAATGTTCAGTTTAATGTTTTAGGAAATGTGGCCACAAAACCAATTGACGAAATATTTTATGAAAACAGAGGAAGACCTTTAATCCTTTCAACACCAAATGGCCCGCAACAAATTAATGATAACAATAAGTTGCAATTGTATAAAGCAAGTTACAGTTGGGATGCCAGAGATTTTAAGTTAACGGGTTTTTACAGAACAGGCCATTACCATTGGGGTTACGAGGGAGATTTTTTTGCATTATATCCGGAAGCTAACTATGGTCCAAACATTGACATATACAATGGTAATGCTCCTTTTGGTTTTGAAATTGAAGGAAAGAAAAAATTCAAAGGTTTAAAAGCTGCTTTTGGTCCTGAATTATGGTGGGGAGCTAACCCTGCATTACTGTTAAAATACAGCAAAAACTTAGCCGGTATAGATGTTACTGGTATTTTCCATGAAGACATTGTTCAGCGAACAAATCTGCAAAGTTCGTTTGCGGTTCCAATTCCCAAAACCAGAAGATTGTCATTGGTAGTAGGTAAGAAAATGGAAAAATTCTCATTTAACTTAGGTGGAATTTGGGGTGGACAACCCCTTAACGGGAGAGCATTCCAAATGATTGAAAACAATGAAGTATATGAAGATAAAATAAAAAGTACAGATAATTTAGGAGGAAAATTAAAACTTACTTATTCTATAGGAGCAATAAATTGGTATGGTCTTGCATCTTATATGGGGTTGGTAGCTAATGGAGGAGTTGATCAAACCAAAACCTATACAGGCTGGGTACTGAAGGATGTAGGAAGTGGAAATATGTATAATGCGCTTACAGGATTTACCTATAACATAGGTAAATTACAAGTTGCACCTAATTTCTTATATCAGAAACCGCTAGTGGGTCCGATTGGTCCTAATTTTTTAGCACCTGCCCGACCAAGAAATATTTTAGATGATCCTTTTTCTGTAAGAGGAAACAGAGAAACAATGGCTGGCGAACTTTTACTTAGTTATGACCCTACCCCTGCAACTTGGATGTATGAGTGGGATAATGATAGGATGGAAGATGCCAAGTTTGCAATGAGTACTGGATTTGTATATCGTCATCTTCCAACTGTTCAAGATGCTGCAATAGGTATACTTGGAAATGGCCGTACCACATTTGTGTTTCCTGGCTCTGCACCTGCTCAAGACTTATGGGAATTTAATGCCAGGATAGTTTCTAAAGTGAATCCTGAATTGGGTTTTATTGGTAACGTATATTTTGGCAATGGACAGGCAAATGGCAGTGATACCAGAACAATCAGACGATATGGAATTGACATTAGAACGATATACCGAAAAATGAAACTAATGACGATTGCAAAAATTGATGACTGGGGACCATTTGATTACCACAGAGATTTTAACCAAACATTCCCCCTTCAACTTATTGGCGATTGGTCAATTGAAGTAAGTAAACCTGATTGGTTTATGATGCCAGGAAGTAAAATTGGCATAAGAGGAACCTATCGTACGTTAAACAGCTACTCTAATAGGTACTCGCCTATCTTATCAATGAATAGTTTAGGCCAATTCGTGCCAAACCCTAATGCCATTGGATTCCCGAACGGAAACGAATGGGAAATACGCACCTACATCCAAATAAACATTAACAACTAACGACATTCAATACCATCTTAATAAGAGAACATATGAATACTCTAGGTAAAAGAACTAAGATTATATTTATCGTATCTGCCACTGTGATACTTCAATGGGGATGCGAAAGAAAGTTATCTGATGATGCCGTATTACCCACTTTTGCAAAAACAGCTGCAATTTTTACGGATAACTTTATCGGTTTAGGCTCTAATTTTTATTTTCCGTTTGCAGATGCAAAACCGGATGTATTTTCAGTAGATACTAAGGAAGGATTTGAAAGTAATGCTTCTATACGAATTGATGTACCCAATAATACCGATCCAACAGGAACATATGCTGGAGCAATTTTTAGAATTGATGGTGCAGGTAGAAATCTTACAGGTTATGATGCGCTGACTTTTTATGTAAAAGCATCAACCGGAGTAAAACTTGGTGATGTGGGGTTTGGAATCGACTACCTAGGAGATAAAAACAGGATTTCTACACAAAATATAAATGTAGGAACAAATTGGTCTAAAGTAATTATCCCAATTCCTGACCCATCTAAACTCTTAAATGAAAGGGGTATGTTTTGGTTTGCAGCCGGAACACAAGGCACCAACGGATTAGGTTATGCACTGTGGTTTGATGAAATAAAGTTTGAAAAACTTGGTGATGTAGGAAAACCGACCTCAAGTATTCTAGATGGTAAAACAAGTACCATTAAATCATTTATTGGTTCTACAATCAATATATCAGGCATTAGTCATACCTATAATTTGGTTAATGGACAAGATGTTAAGGTACTCTCATCATCTGCCTACTTCACATTTATTAGTTCTAATCCTAATATTGCAACCGTTGATGCTAACGGAGTGGTAAATGTTCTGTCAGTTGGTACAACAGAAATAACTGCTCAGGTAAATGGAGTTATTGCAAATGGGAAACTAATTATTGAGTGCAAAGGCAATTTAGTAAGTGCACCTACCCCTACCCGCCCACAAGCTGATGTGAAGTCAATTTTTAGTGATGCATATACCAATGCAACAGAAAGTAATTTTACTCCGGGATTTGGAGGTTCTACCACGGTAACCGAAATTATAACTACAAGCACAGGAAAGGTAGCGCAATACAGTAATAATAATTATACAGGTATCATGTTCACCGAAAACCCAATAGATGTATCATCCTTCGGTTTTCTTCATATAGATGCTTATGTGGAAAATGCATCAACCAACATTGGTATTCAAATAAGAGATATAGGTGCAAATAAAACCATAGAAACAGATGTAAATACCGGTAATCCGATGGGTGATGATAAAGACTTAAGAACTACCCTAAGCGGTTTTCAAGCTGGAGTTTGGAAATCATTTGACATTCCACTGAATGGAGCTATCCTCAATCAAAAGGGCAACTTAGGAGCTATTATTATTACCGGTGGACCTAGTTTTATCCTAGATAATATTTATTTCTATAAATAGTCAAAACATCAATATCCTTCTATTAAAATTGAAGCAATGAAATATTTAAATAAAGCAATAGTTATATCAACGCTACTTGTTACAGTTGCAGGTTGTGAGGTGGAGCCGATACAAACTTTACCAGAAAGAAAATTTGAATTGGTGTGGAGTGATGAGTTTGTTGGTGATTCAGGAAGTGCCCCAAATGCATTAAAGTGGACATACGACCTTGGCACAGGTCAAAATGGTTGGGGTAATAACGAACTTCAGACCTATACCAATAATCGTCAGAATGTATCATTAGATGGAAAAGGAAATCTTTTGATAAGAGCCATAAAAGATAATACTGGAAAATACACATCCGCTCGCCTAAAAACAGAAGGGTTGTTCGCTCAGAAATATGGTAAAATAGAAGCTCGAATCAAAACACCAACTGGTTCAGGTATATGGCCTGCATTTTGGATGCTCGGCAGCAATATTCGAAGTGTTGGCTGGCCATTTTGCGGAGAAATTGACATCATGGAGCAAAAAGGTAAATATTCGAATATTACTTATGGCTCAATTCACGGCCCGGGTTATTCGGGTGGGGAAGCAATTACTTCCCCATACGCACTTCAAAATAGTCGCTTCGACAACGATTATTTTGTATACGGGGTGGAATGGAATGAGCGTAAGATTGATTTTTTTGTAAACAACTACCTCTATAAAAGAATCACTCCAGCTGATGCATCCGGTGATTGGGTTTTTGATCAATCATTTTTTATCTTACTAAATATAGCAGTTGGAGGAAATTTCGTTGGCCCTCCAAATGAGAATACACCATTCCCAGGAGCCATGACGATTGATTACGTGAGGGTTTATAAGGAATTGTGATAAGGGCCTTATACAGGTGTGCTGAATGAGCAAAGAAATAAATAGCATAACGCATAAAATTTAAATAGGTAGTTGTGGTGTTGCCCACATAACAATAAGTGAAGTAGTTAGTATATAATGTCAAGTCAAAAACAAGATAAACAAGAATCTTTGGTAGAAATAAAAAGATTAAAAGTTGAAGGTGAGAACTTCTTTTGTATTTCTAGTCATGATAAAATGCGACCATTTTTTATGAGTATCGTAAGTGACTCAAATCACTGGTTATTCATCTCAAGCAATGGAGGTATTTCATCTGGGCGCAAAAGTGCGGAATATGCATTGTTCCCCTATTATACTGCAGATAAAATTACTGAATCATATGATACTACCGGATCTAAGTCCATATTTCAAATAACTCATCATGGGGAAATGCATATATGGGAGCCATTTTCTGAACGTCAAGTAAATTTATATCAGACCACAAGAAATCTATACAAAAACGCAATTGGAAATAAGATTATTTTCGAAGAAATCAATCATGATTTTTCACTCACTTTCCGCTACGAATGGAACACCAGTAATGTGTATGGATTTGTTCGCAAATCTTCCATAGAAA
>JBILPP010000146.1:0-4946 GCA_044373765.1 Bacteroidia bacterium | reverse complement strand
ATATTTAAATCGCCTTGGTAAAGTACAATGTCTATTTTATGTTGATCAGGAATTAGCACTTTTTGGGTAGGCATGTTATACACCACCTCGAATTTTATGTTATACATATTACTGAAAATCTGAGCCAGTTTAGGCCCTACAGTATAACACCCATCTACTAATGGAATACAAGTTTTAAGCAGTATTTTCCAAATATTTTTGATAAAACTTCGGTTCTGTAATTCGGGTACTTCAGTAAAATATTCGTGGGCATCAAACACCAATTTTTTACTGCGTATTTTTGCAGCTAAAGTACATGGTAAAATGGTATCCGCATCAACTGAACTTATAATGGTACACTTAACAAACAAAAGGTAAATAAACAATTTCAGGTTGTATTCGATATAAAACAATGGTCCGTGCTCAAACCTACATTTAATGCGGTGTTGGGCAAATGGCATTTGGTTTAGTGTAATTGAATTTTGGCGCAACCTGCCCACCAATGTTACCTGATATCCTGCATTTTGCATGGTGGTGCAAATGCGCTGCATCCTTTGGTCGGTAGTTAAATCGTTGGTTACTGTAAATATTATTTGCTGCTGTTCCAAATCAATTGATGTTCGTTATTGTAGCGCAATTTATCATTATCTAACAAGTAACGTATAATGGTGGTTACTTTTTCGGGTTGATATTCTGGAATGGCTTTTACTGCATCTGTAACATGTAAAGGTTTTTGTAGTAAAAGCAATTGTAGTTTTTCTTCAATGGCATCACTTTCTGTAGTTTTTAACTCTCCTTTTTGTTTATCTAAACAAACGTCACATACACCACAATCTTCAGAACCAAATTCATTAAAGTACTCAACAATTAATTTACTGCGGCAGCGGTGCTTGTTGTTGGCATAGTTAATTATGGCCTGTAATTTTTCATGTGCAACCTCTTTGCGTTGGTGTATTAGTGCTGCCCGTAAATCAATTAACTCGGCTGCAACACGTTGGGTAGTAAATGTTATTTGCGGTTTATCTTTTTGTGGTTGATAATCGGCTAAGCCTATTTTAGTTAGTTGTACTAAAAACTGCACTAAGAATTTCACATCTTTACCAACGCGTTTGGCCAGTTGCTGTTCGTTAATTTGCACATAACCATCAAACATCCCGCCATGGCTGCGCAAAAGTATTTTAATCAGTTCATCATACTTTTCGTTTTCAACCTGAAATTTATACAACTCAGCATGATTTACCGTAAACTTAAACTTAGAGGGTTCGAAAAACGATTCGTTTAATGCAACTAAATCACATTGTTGTAATAATTTTAACGCAGGGTAAACTACTTGTGCATCTAAGTTAAAACGTTGTACAAATTCTGCTAAATCAAAGTCGAAACTTCTGTCAAGTATCGCCCCTACAGGTAAACTATAATAATTGCATAATGCCTGATAAACACGTTTAATTTCTTTTTCGGGCGGAAAAGACAACGCCAATTTGTGCTGTGCTGTTTCTTCATCTCCTTCATGGTGAAGCAACACACAATATGCTCTCATGCCATCTCTGCCGGCTCTACCTGCTTCTTGGTAATAACTCTCCAGCGATTCGGGCATTTCGTAATGCACGACTACTCGCACATCAGGTTTATCAATTCCCATTCCAAAGGCATTGGTGCATACAATAATTTTTGTGCGGTTCTCAATCCAATCTTCTTGTTTTTTTGTGCGCACCAAATGCGGTAAACCTGCATGGTAATAATCAGCAGATATTCTATTTTTTCGCAAATACATGGCCAGTTCTTGTGTTTGCCTGCGGTTGCGCACATAAACTAAACCACTGCCTTTCACGCGGTTTAATACATGTAACATGCGATCTAGTTTCTGCTCGGTATAATTAACTACGTAACTTAAATTATTTCGTGTAAAACTTTTTGAAAATACATGATGCTTCTTAAATGCTAGTTTATCTTGAATATCACCAATTACTTTTTCTGTTGCAGATGCAGTTAATGCCAAAACTGGAACATGTTTAAGCAATTCTCTGGCTTCAGCTATCATTAAATATTCAGGTCTAAAATCGTAACCCCATTGGCTAATACAATGTGCTTCATCAATGGCCAATAATGTGCAATTTAAATAAGGCAATCGTTCTCTAAAAGCTTGTGTTTTTAATCTTTCGGGTGATAGGTATAAAAACTTGTAGGCTCCATTTTGTGCGTTCTCTATGGTCAGTAGCTGTTCTCTCATGCTCATGCCACTGTATAATGCAGCAGCTGGTATATCTCGTTTTTGGAGTTGTTCTACTTGGTCTTTCATTAAAGCAATAAGCGGACTGATAACCAAACACAAACCCTCTTTAGCCAATGCAGGAACCTGAAAGCAAATAGACTTTCCGCCACCTGTTGGCAACAGCGCAAGCGTATCGTTTCCGGCTAATGCAGAGTTAATGATGTCCTCTTGCAAAGGCCTAAATTTATCGTATCCCCAATATTGTTTTAATATTTCGTGAATTTGCACTACTTCTTTTGCTAATGGTTATCTCAAACTGATATCTTCAGGTAACAAGTAAATTTTTTTACTGCCTTGAGGCGTTTCGTATTTACATTTTATACCGTATGAGTTGATAGCAATAATCTGCCCAACAACCAAATTTTCATTTATCCTAAATGTTATTTCATCATTTACTTTGATGCTGTTTTCATTGAAGTCGGTATTGTAATTTTCAGTCTTGCTTGTATTTATATTTCTTGCAGGAAAGTATGTTGAATCTTCGGTATAAAAACCAGTGTAATTAGCATTGATGGTGGCAGGGTTAAAATCAATTATATCTGCCGATACGATAGCCTTTGTTGTACGCACTATCAAGACATAAGTTATTTTAAAATCTACAGTTACATTACCCCAAGCCATTCCTTTTTGTAGAGGGTATTTGGCGTGCATATTTTTCTTGGCTTCTTGCACAAGTCCTTCTTTTCCTAAACCACCTAATCCTAAAAGCAGGGTGGTTTTTGCAGTTCCGTGTGCTGTGCCAGCAATCCTAAATTGGTTGTTGTTAATGGCAGCACTTCCGTTAAATGTTCCGCTATGAAAAGCGCAACTGGTAATGGAAAATAATGTAATTAAAATCAGTAGGTTTTTCATGTTGTTTAAAGGTTCGTTTTGTATTTTTAAACTATAACACCATCTTTCATCACCAATTTTCTATCAGCCCTATTTGCTAATGCCTCGTTGTGTGTTACAATTACAAAGGTTTGGTTAAACTCTTGTTTTAGCTTAAAAAATAAATCGTGCAATTCTTCAGCGTTTTTCGAATCAAGGTTTCCACTGGGCTCATCGGCAAAAACTACCGCAGGTTTATTTATTAGTGCCCTAGCCACGGCAACGCGTTGCTGCTCTCCACCCGAGAGTTGCCCCGGTTTATGGTTTAATCGTTCTCCTAAATTTAAGTAGTTCAAAAGTTCTTTTGCTCTGGCCTCTGTTTCCGTTTTGTTTTTATTGCCAATCCAAGCGGGGAAGCACACATTTTCTAAAGCCGTAAATTCTGGTAATAGTTGATGAAATTGAAAAATAAATCCAATTTTACTGTTTCTGAATGCTGCTAATTTTTTTGCCGAAAGATGGGTTACATCAATATCATTAATGATTACCTCTCCAGTATCGGGTTTATCTAATGTGCCTAATATTTGCAAAAGCGTGGTTTTACCTGCACCACTAGCACCAACAATGGCAACTACTTCTCCTTCGTTAATGGTTAAGTTGGTTCCTTTTAATACTTTAAGTTGGTTGTAAGCCTTGGTAATATTTTTTGCTGTAATCATTTTTTTGCAATAATTTTATAGTAGGCACAATCCTCTTTACGTGCAATAGTTTCTAAAACAAATAAGTTATTTACATCAACATCACGTTCTTTTTTTGTTGTTAGGATGTACTTTCCTGGTACTAAATTAATGTCTTCATGGTTTGTAACGGTATTGCTAAAACCCAAGAGGGCGTCTTTTTTTGCATAGCAATTTACAATGAAGGTAACATCTGAGTGAAGAATGTAGATACGATCATTTTTATGATCTCCTTGCCTAATTTCTGTTAATATATTGCCCAAAGAAGTGTGCATGCTGGTGTAAACATTGTTTTTAATAATGTATTGATAAGCTGGCAGAAACAACAGGATGAAAAGCACACTGAAAGTTGGTTTATTATTAGTGATAAATAATGCAGCAGCCAAGCCAATAATACAAGCAATGATTGGATATAATGCAGCATCATACCAATATAATTTTGTAGATGATAGACACAATAATGTGCTAATACCAGCCAGGGCAAATAGCATAAATATACCGAGGTTTTTAACCCTGCTTTGTTCACTTTTAATGAGGTAAACAATGGCAATAGGCAAAGCATAAACCCAATTCAATAACCTGTTTTCGGTCACAAAGGCTTTGTAGTAATAATAGAATGGAAGTTTTTCTTCGTTTAAATAGGTTTGTTGTTCAAGTCTTCCGCCTAATTCAAATTTTACCACAGCATCAACATATCCAGGTGTAAGTATACCTCTGTACCAGTAATACCCAGGTACCAACAATATAAAAATAATCAACCCCGCATAAAATCCCCAGCCTTTGAATATAGCAATAAAATGGCGTGTATAAATGGCCCATGCTAGTAACCCAGGTAAAACCAATAACCCTGCAATGCCTTTGGTTAAACAACCTAAACTTAATAATAGGGCAGTGGCAACTAAATACCATTGTGCATTTGGTTGATTTGCTCTTGTTGTGTAGGTGTAAAAGGATATAGATTGTGCCAATATTAAAAAGGCCAGTATACTATCTGTATCACCGCTGCGTGCAATATGTTGGCTAACAAATCCGGTTGAGCTCAGTAGAACAAGAGGCAATGCCAATGAGTAAAGTTTGTCTTTTAAAACTTTTAATCCAACAAGGTATAGTAGCACGGTGCTTGATAAAGCAAACATGGCCGAGGCCAA
>JBILPP010000145.1:0-4966 GCA_044373765.1 Bacteroidia bacterium | reverse complement strand
CTCCTACCATGAACAACTTAATGTACATAGCCAAAGTTAAATTAGAAGAAACAGTAACCGAAATGTATCCTGATCTCCCTTTAGTGAAAGCGCGTATCATTGATGGTTTATATTATCGTCATTGGGACTCTTGGAATGACTTCACCTACAATCACCCTTTTGTTGTAAGCTATCAAAACGGAACAATAACCGGCACAGCAGTTGATATTTTAGGCGATGAAAAATACCACGCACCAGAACCCCCATTTGGTGATGAAAACGAGATGAGTTGGAGTCCTGATGGGAAACGATTAGCATTTTCGTGTAAAAAACTCAATGGTACACCAAGTGCTGTAAGCACCAATACCGATATTTTTATTTACAACATCGAAACAAAATCAACCACCAATATTACCGAACTAAACAGTGGCTATGATAGAGAACCGCAGTTTAGTCCTGATGGAAAAAAGATTGCTTGGTTAAGCATGAAACGTGCTGGTAATGAAGCAGACAAGAGTCGCATAATGGTGTATTATTTTGCAAATAAACAAGAGGTTGACGTAACCAACGAATTTGATTACACCACCGATGCATTTTGTTGGACAAATAATGGATCTCAATTATTTTTCATTTCGCAATACCAAGGCACACGAAACATATTTACATCAACCGAAAAAGCAAAAAAAGCAGGAGCAGAATACACCGAAGTAAAACAAATTACCAAGGGCGATAACGATTATTTAGGTATTGCTTTAGCTGGAAACGAAAAAGGTTTCACGTTAATTGGCGCACGCCAAAACATGAACAATCCTACAGAGCTTTTTAATATCACAAAAAATGGAGAAGAGAAACAACTCACTTTTATTACCCAACCCGTTTGGAGTAATGTAAAACAAGGGAAAGTAGAAAAACGCTGGATAACAACTACTGATGGCAAACAAATGCTTACATGGGTTATTTACCCACCAGATTTTGATAGCCGCAAACGCTACCCTACGTTATTGTATTGCCAAGGTGGACCACAAAGCATGGTGAGTCAATACTTTAGTTACCGTTGGAATTTTCAGTTAATGGCAAACAATGGTTACATTATAATAGCTCCAAACCGAAGAGGTTTACCCGGTTTTGGCAGTGAGTGGAATGATGCAATTGTTGGAGATTATAGCGGACAATGTATGCGCGATTATTTAAGTGCTGTTGATGAAATTAGTAAAGAGACTTATGTAGCAAAAGATAAACGTGCAGCTATTGGAGCAAGCTTTGGCGGATACAGCGTATATTGGTTAGCAGGTAACCACCAAAAACGTTTTAAAACATTTGTAGCACATTGTGGGATGTTTAATATTGAAAGTTGGTACGGCACCACAGAAGAAATGTTTTTTGCTAACAATGACAACAAAGGCCCATATTGGCAAGCACCACGAAGCAAAAATTATGATAACTCACCACACAAATTTATACAAAACTGGGACAGCCCAATTTTAGTCATTCACAACGAAAAAGACTTTCGTGTGCCCTTAGGCCAAGGACAAGAAGCCTTTAATGCGGCACAACTTAAAGGTTTACCTAGTAGATTCTTATATTTCCCTGACGAAAACCATTGGGTAACAAAACCACAAAATTCTATTTTGTGGCAACGCGTGTTTTTCGAATGGCTAGATTATCAGTTGAAGTAAATCCAATCAATATATTAAAGTGCAGCATTAAGATAAATACCTAATGCTGCATTTTTTATAAAAAATAACGTACATATCAAGTAAAGAAAGTTTTGACAACCATTCACCATGGTTTTAAATAGCAATTAATATTGCTCATACCAACTAAATTTATCTTGCACAATTTGTGTTTTTTCTTGCTTTAAGTAGTTTAGAAAGGCCTTTGCAACGGGTGACGATTTTTTACCTTTTAACCATACTAAACTCCAGTTGGATATAATGGGTAACCCCTTAATTGGAATTATTTGCAACTCCTTGTTGTGTAATTCATTTCTAATTCCAATTAGTGGCATAATAGAGTAGCCCAAACCAGCCAGCAAGGCTTGCTTTACGGCTTCATTAGACGTTAACTCCATTTTTTTTTGTACATGAATATTCTTCCGCTCAAAAAAACTTTCCATACTTTGTCGTGTACCAGATCCCTTTTCTCGAAATATCAAAGGCAAGTATCCAAGCAACTCTTTAGTTTTCAAATCTTTTTCAATACCATTCAAATTACTGCCTACCAAATACAGTTTATTTTGAAGTAAATCTAACTTTTCTATATTTAAACCTTCTGGAAGAACAGAAACAAGGGCAAAATCCACCTCATTATTCTCAAGGCTATCTACCACCTTATTTTTATTTGTCACATCCATCAATAACTCAATTCCTGTATGTTGTTTCATAAAATCAGCTAGAAAATATGGCATAACATACTTACCTGTAGAAACAACAGAGAACTTTAGTCTTCCAGTAAGTTGTCCTTTATATGCCAAAGTCTTGTAATTAATTGCATGAATTTGGTTAATAATATTTTCGGCAGCTTCAGCAATTTCTCTTCCAAAATCTGTTATGTAAATTTTTCGCCCTACTACTTCTGTTAATGGAATATCAAATTGATCTTGGAAGTTTTTTAATTGAATAGAAACTGCTGGCTGCGTTAAATGCAATTCCTCAGCAGCCTTTGTTACACTTCCTATTTGGGCAATTTTTAAAAATATATTTAATTGATTGAGTGTATAATTCATAAATATTATTAATGCTTAACATTACAAATATAAATAAAAATAAATATATAAGACTATGCAAATTTGTTTCGTTCAACCAAAGTAATTCATGATGAATAAAACAATTGTAATCAGGATAAATGGAACTAGGCCTGAAGTGATGTAAGCCACTTTAAATATTAAATTGGCAGTAGGAGATCAAGTTGAAGAGGAAGAAATGGATGAGAAAAAAATAGATCAACAGCAACAATAGACTTATGTGGAATTGATATGAATCGCATTAACAACTTGACCCAAAAAAACATCAAACTGATGGAATTAAACTTCGCAGGATCACAAGTAGGATAATAAGATGTGGTTTGATAGATTTAAAGAAACGTATAATACTAACCATTAGATACTCCGATTGAACCAAAACCAGAAGTAATATAATCAATTTAGACATTACTTAACTATTACAAAATGTGCTTGAACTGGAAATTAACTCGTTTAAAACCAAAAATCAATATGCTTTTGATGGCAATGCAGCATACCCACTAGGGCAAGGAATGTAGTTTTTAAAAAAGTAATAATACAACCAACATGACCAAAATGAAACAAAATGTATTAAAAACAGGGATGTACATGATGATGATGATTCTATTTTTAATCATCTCACTTTTTACAAATGATGTTTTCATAAGTCATTTATATGCATCCGTTTCAATTGTTATTGGAGCACTAGCAACTCATAACCTTTCAACTCAAAAAAAAACAAATTATGATTAAAACAGAAGTGATAACACTTATTGATGGTGATTTTGATGAAAAAGAAGCCAAAGAGATTTTAGTAAATATATTTTCAAGCAAAATCAACTTTCATCAGGTTAAAAACTTCAGCTCTCAAGAAAAATATGGGAAGGTTGATGCTCATGCTGAAAAAAGAATTATAGCGCTAAAAAAAGGATTGGAAAGGGCATTGGAAATCTTGCTAGAGGCGCAAAAAAACAACAATCGTTTGACCATAAATGCCGAGGTTAACATTACTATAACTGGTAAATGATATAAAGATAAAAGAACTGAGAAAGGTTTGCTTTTGTGAGATTATTCTTAGTTCATTGTAATTATCTTTCTGATACTTTCAAATGTAAAATAAGTCTTTTATATTTACGTTTTAAATGCGTAAATATGACTATTTTGAAGAATACTCTAGCTGTATTGATAGGCCTAATAATTGGTGGTTTAGTAAACAGTGTAATCATAAATTTAAGTGATGCGATAATTACTCCACCTATTGGAGTTGATGTAAAAACTCTTGAAGGATTAAAAGCAGGTATACACCTTTTTGAACCAAAACATTTTTTGATTCCGTTTATAGCGCATGCTATGGGCACTTTTATTGGCGCTATTTTAACCACAATTATTGCATTCACACACAAATTAAAATTCGCCATGTCTATTGGAGTTGTATTTTTAATGGCTGGAATAGCAAATGTAATGATGATACCCGCGCCAATATGGTTTAATATAATCGATTTGGCTTTTGCATATATGCCTATGGCATTTTTGGCGTATAAATTAGCATATAAAAATAAGCCGTAAATTATTTTGCATGCGTAATTACTAATCTATAAAGGAAAACCGCATTAAACCGTAAACTTTATTTTATGTTTGTATTCATGAGAAAGCTATTAATAATCTGCATCACCATCATTTCTTTCACATCTTGTACAGAAGATGATTTAAATACATTTTTAACTGGTAACGGTTTAACCAATGAAGAAGTAATAGAAGGATTAAAAAGTACATTAGCTGTAGGAACAGACACCTCTGTTGCCATTTTAAACAAGTTAGATGGATACTACAAAGATGATTTAGTGAAGATAATCTTGCCAGATGATGCTAAAGCTATTTATGACAACATAAATAAAGTACCTGGAGGTTCTATCCTATTAGAAGAAACAATTAAAAGTTTAAATCGTGCAGCAGAAGATGCCGCAACAGAAGCTAAACCCATTTTTATAGATGCCATCACCGGCATTAGTATTTCAGACGGATTGAGTATTTTAAATGGTGCTGATACTGCAGCCACTTTTTACTTAAAAGACAAAACGTTCTCCCCACTATTTATTGCTTTTCAACCTAAAATTGATGCATCTCTAAGTAAAGATCTCATCGGAGGAGTCTCCGCCAACTCGGCATATAACAACCTTATTAGTGCATATAATACTGCTTCATTAAATGGAATACTTTTCCCTAAAATATCAACCAATAGCTTAAGTTCACATGTAACCAATAAAGCAT
>JBILPP010000144.1:0-4984 GCA_044373765.1 Bacteroidia bacterium | reverse complement strand
AAAGTGGTGCAGCCTATTTTGGCAATATCAATCCTAAGGCATTTACGTGGCCTGTTTCGAGGCAGGATGCTTTAACTTTATTAGACTATTTTGTAACAGAAAGTTTACCCTATTTTGGACATTTTCAAGATGCAATGAGTACCAAAGAAAACTACTTATTCCATTCTCGATTATCGTTTGCATTAAATATAAAACTCATTTCACCAATAGAGGTGGTGCAATGCGCCATTGATGAGTGGCAGAATAATCAATCTAAAATAACTTTGCCCCAAATTGAAGGGTTTGTAAGGCAAATTATTGGCTGGCGTGAGTACATGCGCGGCATATATTGGTGGAAGATGCCTGATTATGAAACGTTAAACTTTTTTAATCATCAAACCAAATTACCACATTATTTTTGGGATGCGGATACCAAAATGAACTGCATTAAACACGCAGTACAGAATAGCCTAGATTATGCCTATGCCCATCACATACAACGACTAATGGTTACAGGGAATTTTGCTTTATTAGCAGGCATACACCCAACCGAATTAGATGAATGGTATTTAGGTATTTATATAGATGCTTTACAATGGGTTGAAATTACAAACACCAGAGGCATGAGTCAGTTTGCTGATGGAGGAATTGTAGGCAGTAAACCATATGTATCATCAGCGAATTACATAGATAAAATGAGTGATTATTGCGGTAGTTGCCACTATAAAAAAGCTGTTAAATATGGAGAAAAAGCTTGTCCATTTAATAGTTTATATTGGCATTTTTACGAACGCAACCATCACTTATTAGGCAATAACAACCGCATTGGAATGATGTATAATGTGTTGAACAGAATGCAACCTGATGAAAGAGAAAAACTGATTGAACAAGCTGAGATATATTTAAACGAATTGGAAAAACTATAGATTGATATTTAAACAACACACCAATATTTGTCGCATTGAAACATCGTCAAGCATTGTTTATACACCAATTCTCCACAGTCAAATTTTAATGCTGTCTAGTTTTTAAGAAGGCGGTAATGTCGCATTTATCAAGCCTTTACCTCTACTTAACATTTAATAAACGTACCTAAAAGGCAATATCCACGAAATACAGAAAGTGCACCAACTTAAAAGTAATTGATGTGGCGTGTAGTTTTGGTGTTATGATATTGGTAAACAAACTAGAACCGGTAATAGCTATTGAAAGTCATCATTACGATTACTTTCATCAATATGCCGAACTACTTAAAATATACGATTTTATTGATTTGCCCGAGAACATCAAGCAAATTGAACAAAGCAATAGCGCCATATTGCGCACGTATTATGCCAATGCACTAGATCACAACTTGGTTGACATTAAAACCGTTAAATACATTGTTGAAGGGAAAATTAAACCGAAGGTACTTAATGAGAGAAGTATTGAACAATACATCAAAGCAGAAGAGTGGTTAAATACTCAGTTAAATCAGCCTTTAAATATTGGCATGATGCATCAACTGCAAAAAATACTGATACTTGATTTATACAACAACCGTGATGATGTAAACTTATTTACGGTTAATGCCACAAGAGCAGCAGAAAGAATAAGCCCTACTTCAGAAATGGAGTTGGAAAGCTTGTTTGAATACATGAATAACGATAATGAAAACCATGCGTTAGTTCAGAGCTGGGTGTTACATTTTAAATTGTTACAGATTAAATTATTCAGTGAGGCAAAATCTAAAATAGCTACTTTATTGCAAAACTTTTGGTTAGCTAAGCACAACTTAACCATGAATGGTTTATTGAGTTTAGAACATGAGTTTTATACCAATAAAAACGAATATCAAGCATTTTTAGGTGAAACTAGGGATGTAGAAAAAATTACAGCAACAGAGCAACAACAACTTGATTTTGGTATGATGTTGTTTGGCGGTCAATTGGATCGTTTAAAAACCTTGTTACGCTCTTATTTTCGCCAGCAAGTTGAGTTTGAGAGTTTAAATCCCCGTCAGAAAAACATTATGAACTACGTATTTGAACGTGGTTACAGACTGAAAGAGTTTGATGATAGTGTACTTAATCAGCGTCAAAAATTGATCATGTACATCATACAACATAAAGGATTTATAAGCACAAAAGAATTGGTTACAGAATTTGATTGCAACCGCAAAACCATACAACGTGATTTTACCACTTTACTAGAATTAAATTTAGTAAAAGTAATTGGTAAAGGTGCTGGCTTGCGTTATGCCGTAAATGTAGCCGAGAGTAAAAACGATTTCTTATCGAAATACCAAAGTGTGCTTGTTGCCGAAGACACAGATGGTGCACCATACGATCTATAGTTAATTATTTAAATAAAAGAAAAGGGGACATCCACACAGGATATCCCCTTTATTTTACCCAAACTTAGCAGGTTTGCTGAGAGATAAAGAATTTGTGGTCGTTAATTTTCCAAATTGTAAAACAAATCCTAAATCGGGGTAGATCCAACTAAATCAAATGGTGCAAATTTACAAAGCATCTATTGATTAATTCGGAATTAAAGTTCGTCTTCATTATAAAAGTAATCTTCATTGGTTGGATAATCAGGCCAAACCTCTTCAATACTTTCAAAGGGTTCTCCGTCATCTTCCATTTCTTGCAGGTTTTCAATTACCTCAAGTGGTGCCCCGCTGCGAATTGCATAATCAATTAATTCGTCTTTCGTTGCAGGCCATGGTGCATCGTCAAGGTATGAGGCTAATTCTAATGTCCAATACATAGTGGTATATTTTTATTTTAATGCGAATATAAAAAACTCTAGTTTTAAAAAAATTTATTTTTGAAATATAGGTAATATGCTGTGTAGTCAGCTAGTTAGTCCTTATTTAACACTTTTTGTAGCGTTGATTTTTTATCGAGTTTACCACTTTCTAACTTTTCAAACTCATTAACGAAATAAAAATGTCTGGGAGCAGCATACTTTCCTAATGTGGTTTTACAATAATCTTTCAATTGCTCCAACACTTCATCATTTAATTTCTCTCCCATCATTACAACTACAACAGACTCTCCATATTTTTCATCTGGCTTACGACAAACAAACATTGGTTTAGGAGGAATTTCCAACTCGTTCATTTTTTCAATAATTGCATGCTCCACATCATAACTAAAAATTTTAATGCCACCACTGTTTATCACATCATCAATTCTTCCTGCCAATTCAAAATGGGTATCATCAACTAAATTAATTACATCATTGGTTAAAAGCCATTGGTCGTCTGTAATAGGAGAACTAATGCACAAACAATTTCTTTCGTCCATTTTAATATGAACGCCTTCTAGCACTTCATAATATTTATCCTTACCTACTCGTCTTAAAGCAATGTGGCTTAGGGTTTCTGTCATGCCATACGTTTGCCAAACTTCACAAGTTAATTTGCTAAGTGCTAACAATGTGTTTTCATTGGCTGGTGCTCCACCCAACAAAATATGTTTAAAACGATTTAATTTCCTTTGTACCGACTCATCTGTTTGCACCTCGAAAACCTGCATTGGAACAAAAGAAACAAAGGTATAAGGATGGTTTTCGTCAACAATATCTAATGGGTTAGATGTAGGCAAAACAATGGAAATATCGCAACCTAACTCCATAGCCCTAATCAACATCATGGCTCCGCCAATCATTTTACTGCTGATGCATAAATATACATGCTCCGCTGCTGTTAATTGAATCGCTTTAATGGTACCCCTTGCACTAAGAAGCATATGCTCTCTATCAGCAACAATGGCTTTAGGCGAACCAGTGCTACCAGAAGTGGTAAATGTAAAATGCATGGTACCACTTAACCAGTCTTTACAAAAGTTTAACGTGTAATTTAAATATTCTTCTTCAATAGAAAACTTACCCGAACGAATTTCATCAAACGAAAAAGAACCTTCAGGAGTGTAAATTTTTTGCATACTACAAATTTATATAACTGTTTACCAAAGATAATATCATATTGATTATAACCCCGTGCTTTTGCCCTCGGATACCATTTTTAATCGTTCATTTTCAAACCACACTTCAAAATCAGCTGCTTTTTCCTCTTGCAAATTATCTAATTTAAAACGGGTAAATTTTATGGTTTTTCCTCTTTTCAAGAATAAATTTTCGTAATAGGTACGCACATTTTTAAGCATTGGTTCGGCTTCGGGGTTTGCATGCACGTTATATTCAACTACTTCGGGGGTAATAGTTAAATATTGCAACATGTTTTGTGTGAATGCAAACAACTCATCACTATCTGTTTTAAAATTAACAACACCGCCAGGCTTTAAAATTTGCTTATATAAGCGTAAAAAACGGGTATGGGTTAAACGATGTTTAGCACTACGGTGGCGTATAAATGGGTCAGGAAAGGTAATCCAGATTTCGGATACTTCACCTGGAGCAAATAACTCACTTATGCGATCCATTAAAGCGCGCATAAAACCCACATTACTCATGTTATTTTCCAATGCTTTTTTTGCACCTACCCACATGCGGTTGCTTTTAATATCTAAGCCAAGATAATTTTTCTCAGGATTTTCATGCGCTAACGCAACTGTATACTCTCCCTTACCACAACCCAATTCTAATACAATCGGATGGTTATTTTTAAAAACAACTTCGTTCCATTTACCCCTTAATTGGTAAGCAAAATCGAAAGTATGCGGATAGTCTGCAAACTCGGCAAAGCGCTTTAGTTTTTGTTTAGACATTAACTTAGGTATTACTTATTAAAGGCGGCAAATGTAAGTTTACCTAAACTATATCACAAATGGATTTTTAGAAGATCTCCAATACTAATTTACTTAAATTTGCAGGATGATGAATTTATACGCGTTGCAAAGCGAGATTAATGGCAAAGACACTACCATACTTACGCTGCTTGATGCAACAACCATGGCAGAAGTTAAAAATCAACGTGCAATAGTAGGCCTACTTAAAAATAAAAGTGAACCAATTATTCATGACAATATTTTGTATAATCCCGCTTTTATAGATT
>JBILPP010000143.1:0-5008 GCA_044373765.1 Bacteroidia bacterium | reverse complement strand
ATTGTTTAACACAATACTTTCTAATTCTTTTTCTAAGGCTTTTAATTTTTCAATCATAACTCAAGTCCAAAACTAAGCAATTCAATTTAAAGTACTATTCACATTCGTTTAATCTTATATTACTTATATATAAAGGTTGTTATTATTATTATGGTGTGAATTTGGCGTATAACTATATTTTAATAATTAGGTTTTATAGTTATCCTTACTCAGTTAACATTAAACTAACATACTAACTAGCTGTAATTCTTATCTATTTTATAGTTTATTAACAGCTGTGGATAGCTTAACTAACATACCATTCGTGATAATATTAATTACTAATAAATGGGTATAAGATTGGGTTAGCATGTTTATAATGTCGCACTTATTAGGTTGATGGTCTGTAATAAATAGTTATCAACCTGTTTTAGTAGGATAATATGTCGCAATCCACATTGTATGTTAATTACTCTATTAACACACTCTGTTCCAAGTCCCAATATGCTTTTAAAGTGATTGTTTGGTCTAAATATTTAACTTTTTCAGGTTGCGTATTTGTGTTTATATCACCAGTATCCCAAATCCCATTACTATTTGCATCATAAATGTACTTTACTTTATATATTCCAGGTACTACATTCTCTAAGTTAATATCTTGGTTATTAGTAATATTAAACTGATAATTAACTATTTTTTCATCACTACTTAATAGTTGTAATAAGAATGGATGAGTACTACTTTTAGGTACTTTAACATGTAAAATTAAATTCGCATATTCTTTTTTAGCTTTCATAACATAAACAACCTTTTCTTGTTTACTGTATTGATTGTAATAATCTACAAAAGCACTGTCATTTAATATAAGTTTATATGTACTACTCTCTTCTTTTGGGTATATAACCTGTAATTCGAAATTATTAATCTGAATTAATTTATAGGCTAGGTTAATAGAATCCTTTAGTAACTTAATTCTGGTAGTATCTATTTTTACTATTGGATTAACGAAATTAATTTTAATCGTATCATTTAACTCTAACTGTTTAGTTACCGTAAAAGTGTGTTTATTTAGCTTATTTATAACCTTTTGCTTTATAATAAGTTCACTGGTATTGTTATTTATTAAAGCATTAAATTTTAGTAAACTATCGGTTTTTATTGTTGATGTAAACAGATAAAATGTATCAATATCTTGATTACCTTTTATATATTTAATATAAGATTTATTTGTGTTTTTAGGTTTAATACTAACGTAACTAGGCTTATAGATAACAAATACAAATTTATCAGGTTCACGGTTAAATGTATCAATAACCTTACCTGGTTTATATAAGTTTGGCTTAAATAATTTAAGGGTTAGATTTTTGTTATTACTATCTATAGAGTTTATAATATTATTTAAAAAAGCGATAGGCTCATTTATTTCTTTTTTAAGGTTTTTATTTTCGTCTTTAAATGCAATAATTTTAAAGTTATTTCCGGGTAAATTTTTAATATTAAACAACCCATTTTCATTGGTTTTTGCCATATAAATAGGTTTATATTTAATAATCGTTGAATCATTAAATCCTTCTGTATAATAGAGTCCTACAGTAATATCATTTTCTGGTTTATTTGTAAAAGCATTTTCTACTTTTCCAGTAATATAATTCGAATCAATAATGTTACCTGTAGACAAAACATAAACAAAATCTTTCACTAAATTATTTTCCTTATTATCACCAATAGCATTACCAAAATTAATGGTGTAAGTGGTGTTAGGAAGCAAAAGTTCTTTAAGCTTTATTTCTAATAAACGACCTTTATTTATAAACTCAGGTTTACTTTCTAAAGGAGGTGAAATGATAATTTGCTCTCCGGGGTTATTAAGTTGAATAAACTCGTTAAACTTAAATTGAATACTAGTTTTTGTAAAATTAGTACTTAGGTTTTTGGGTGATGTGTTTAATAATTGAGGTGCTGTTAAATCGCGTTCACCCCCATTAGGATTGACTATTTGAGCACAAGATACCAATATCAAACCACCCAAAAGAATAAATACAATTAATAAATTACGCATGCTTTACTACAAATAATAAACTGCTATGGTCGTTTTTATTCCATGCGCTTACTGTAGATCGAATACCAGAAATAGCTCCACGTATAAATTCAAATTTATTACCTTGGTGTACTTCGCTTCTCATGCTTATGTATGGTGCATCAAAGGGCATACTTGTAGTTTCAATAACTTTGAAGCCATGCTTTTCCATCAATAGGTTAAAACTCTTTTGATTAAAATGGTATAGGTGTCTTGGTACATCATATCCATCCCAAAATTCTTTATAGTGTTTTGCATCCCAACTATTACTATTTGGCACGGCAATAAACATTGTTCCAGTAGATTTTAATAAACGTTTTAATTGCAACAAGCGCTCGTTTAAAGCATGTACATGCTCTAATACATGCCATTGCGTGATTACATCATAACCTTGTTCGGGTAGTAAATCAAGTTCGCTTTCATTTTTAACTTCGTAACCAAATTTTTGTTTTACGTAATCTACTGCCTCTTGACTTACATCTACACCTAGGCTATTAAATGTACCGTCCTTAACTACACCATCTAAAAAATACCCTAGTCCACAACCAAGATCCATTAAGTTACCAGCAGGTTGGTAAGTTTTGATGTGTTTAAGCTTTTGAGTGATACTGTAGTCTCGTACCCAATCATAAACCCTATACATAAAACTAAAATCTTTTTTATCTCCTGCATGAGATACATACCTATCGCTTTGGTAATATGGACCAATTTCTTCAGTATTTGGACGAGGATTAGTAAACAGAAAAGTGCAGCTTGAGCAACGGTATAAATCAAATTGATGACCTGTGGCCACAAAATCCTTGCAGGTTAATTCTTTATTAAGCTGCGTATTTCCGCATACAAGGCAAGCAGTAAGGTTTTCCATTAAAGCAAATAAACAAAATATTGGGCTATTAAACCCAATAGGTTTTATACAGGTTGTTTAAAAGTATTATCTTCCTAAATGTACCATAAGGACACTCACATCAGCAGGCGAAATCCCACTTATTCTAGAAGCCTGTCCTAGTGTTTTCGGTCTTTGTTTGTTTAGTTTTTCTCTCGCTTCTTTTGAAATAGATTGAACAGCAATAAAGTCGAAATCATCTTTTATTCTTACATCTTCCAGGCGATTCATTTTTTCAACCACCTGTTTTTCTTTCTCCAAATAGCCTTCATATTTTAACAATACCTCAGCTTGAAGTAGGGCTTCATTATCGTAACCGCTAAGTAAAGCATTTGTTTCTGGTAATGCATTTGTGATGTCTTTAAGCTCAACTTGTGGCCTACTTAAAATTGCATCCAATTTATAGTTTTGTGGTATGGTAGAGGTTCCTAATTCTAGAAGTAAAGGGTTTATTTCTTCCGGTGTTACCGATGTCTTTTTAAAATATTTAATTATACTTTCTGTTTCATTTATTTTCTTTTCTACTGCGCGCAATCTGTTTACTCCTGCCAATCCTAAGTTATAACCCTTTTCTGTTAATCTAATATCAGCATTATCCTGGCGTAATAAAATTCTGTATTCAGCTCTAGATGTAAACATTCTGTAGGGTTCATCCGTACCTTTATTCACCAAATCATCAATTAATACACCGATGTATGCATCACTTCTTTTTAAAACAAATGGGTCAAGTTCTTTAACTTTTTGATGTGCATTGATACC
Organism: Bacteroidia bacterium; assembly: GCA_044373765.1. Classification (GTDB taxonomy): domain Bacteria; phylum Bacteroidota; class Bacteroidia; order UKL13-3; family UKL13-3; genus UBA6183. Next base: position 1,310 of record JBILPP010000143.1, on the reverse strand, counting down.
AGCTATTAAACCCTGACAGGCGGCCTCTTCATAACCAGTAGTACCATTAATTTGACCTGCAAAAAACAGGTTTTCTATTAAATGTGTTTCTAAGGTGAGCTTAAGTTGAGTAGGTGGAAAATAATCATACTCAATAGCATATCCGGGACGGAATAATTTAGCATTTTCAAAACCAGGTATTAATCTTATTGCTTCAAATTGTATATGGTCGGGTAGCGAAGTAGAAAATCCATTAACATAAATTTCTACTGTATTCCAACCTTCTGGCTCAACAAATATTTGGTGACGATTTCTTTCAGCAAACCTATTTATTTTGTCCTCTATACTCGGACAATAACGGGGGCCCAAGCCTTGAATTCTTCCTGCATACATTGGTGAATCATCAAATCCGGTTCGCAGGACATCATGTACGTTTTCATTTGTATAAGTTATCCAGCAAGGTCTTTGGTTTTTTACAGGGACTGTTTCTGGGCTGTAAGAAAATTTAGAAGGATTTTCGTCACCATCTTGTCTTTCCATTTTTGTATAGTCTAAACTTCTTCCATCTACTCTTGGAGGTGTTCCCGTTTTCATTCTTCCACTTTCAAGTCCTAAATTAATAAGTTGTTCTGTAATTCCACTTGCTGCTTTCTCTCCTATTCTACCACCACCGAATTGTTTTGTTCCAATATGTATGATCCCATTTAAAAAGGTTCCGTTTGTTAGAATCACAGACTCCGCTAAAATTCTTTGTCCCATTCCAGTAACTACCCCACAGGCTTTACCGTTTTCAACTATGATTTCACTCACCATATCTTGCCAAAAATCAACGTTGGGCGTTTGTTCCAACATTTCTCTCCAGTATTGGGCAAACAGCATTCGATCGTTTTGTGCTCTTGGGCTCCACATAGCGGGCCCTTTACTCATGTTTAGCATTCGAAATTGTATGGTGCTTTTGTCCGATACAATTCCTGAGTATCCACCAAGTGCATCTATTTCTCTAACAATTTGCCCTTTTGCAACTCCCCCCATGGCAGGGTTACAGCTCATTTGAGCAATCTTATTCATATCCATGGTTATGAGTAAAACCTTTGAGCCAAGGTTAGCAGCAGCAGCAGCAGCCTCACAGCCTGCATGTCCTGCACCAACCACTATTACGTCATATTTATTAAACATTTGATAATCAATTATTTATATAGAAACTCATGTTTCACGTGAAATTTGGTAAATCTTAAAGCAAAGATAGGTAATAGTCTTCTTTCTCGCGCATCAGTGCAGCGTCTTTCTTTGTTTTATCCTTGTACCCACATAAATGTAAAGCGCCATGGATG
>JBILPP010000008.1:0-16865 GCA_044373765.1 Bacteroidia bacterium | reverse complement strand
GTTTAATTGAGCGTAACATTACTCCTGATTTGTTAACAGATCAAACATCGGCACATGATCCGCTTAATGGTTATTACCCTGAGGGGATAGCCGAAGAGGTGGCTGATCGCATGCGTAAAGTTGAGCCAGTTAAGTATGTAGAAAAATCTTTAGATACCATGGCACATCATGTAAAGCTCATGATTGAATTGCAAAGCCGCGGTGCCATTACCTTTGATTACGGCAATAATTTACGTGGGCAAGCAAAAGACCAACGCCATGTAGAAAATGCATTTGCGTTTCCGGGTTTTGTACCTGCTTACATTCGTCCGTTATTTTGCGAAGGTAAAGGACCATTCCGTTGGGTGGCTTTAAGTGGCGATCCAAATGATATTTATATAACTGACCAAGTGATGAGGGATTTATTTCCTGAAAACGCTTCGTTGCACCGTTGGTTGGATATGGCGCGTGAGCGTATTGCTTTTCAGGGTTTACCTGCCCGTATTTGTTGGATTGGCCAAGGCGATAGAGAAAAAGCGGCATTGGCATTTAACGAATTGGTGCGCACAGGTAAGGTTAAAGGGCCTATTGTAATTGGCAGAGACCATTTAGATACTGGTTCGGTAGCATCGCCTAACCGCGAAACAGAAGCCATGAAAGATGGAAGTGATGCAGTAGCTGATTGGCCAATATTAAACTCGTTAATTAATACTGCGGGTGGTGCAAGTTGGGTATCTATACACCACGGTGGTGGGGTTGGTATGGGTTACAGTATACATGCAGGTATGGTAATTGTGGCTGATGGAACAGAGGATGCTGCACGCAGGTTAAAACGTGTGTTGCATAACGACCCAGCAATGGGTGTAATTAGACACGCGGATGCAGGTTACGATATAGCGATTGATACTGCGCGTAAGCATAGATTAGATATTAAAGAGCGTTTGAAAGATAAACCTGAGAAACCAGCTTTTTAAAAAAAGGTCAGCACGCCTTTGAGGCGTTAGCCCCTTTGAACTTTATAGGTCATTTAATCGTATTGACGCGAAATGCGTCTGACTTTTATAAGATCCCGCTCAGTTTCGAGCGGGATTTTTTTATGCAGGCAACTCGCAACCTTGCTGACGCATAATGCGTCTGATGGTTTCAGGAAGTCCGTTTAAAATAGCGTTCTAATTTTTTGTAATTGTGCCATGTTTATTACAAGATACTAAGCATACCCAATAATCCACCAGTATGTATGGTTACTATTTTGCTGTTGTTTGGGTAATAATTTTGTGCAATAAGCTTACTTACGGCTAACATCATTTTTCCAGTATATACTTGATCTAATAAAATGCCAGTATGTTTTGCAAAGTGGTTTATAAAATCAAGCAGCTCTGTATTTGTTTTTGCATATCCACCACAACTAAAATCATGATGTACTTTTATTTTAAATCCTGCTAATTCAGCAATTTCTTCATCCATTTCCTCGGCTCCTTTCAATACACAAATTCCTTCTGCAATGATGTTTTTATGTTGAGCACCTTGGGCTAATCCAGCCAATGTGGTACCTGTACCAACAGCACAAATGGCATGTGTAAATCCATCGGCATCATTTAAGATATGTGTACATCCTTTGGCTGCTAATTCACCCTTTCCACCCTCATCAATAAAGTACGTATTTACATGATGTTGTGCAAAATCATGGTACAAATCCAGTTTGTTTTTATATGCTTCGCGTGATACGAAAATTAATTCCATGCCATATAACTTACATAAGTTAAGCATGTGGTTGTTTACTTCTTCGCCACGAACAAAAGCGGTGGTTTTAAATTGATGCATGGCGCCTGCACAAGCCAATGCAACTAAATGATTGCTAAAAGCGCCACCAAAACTCACTAAATGGCGGCTGTTTTTTTGTTGTGCATCATCCAAAACATAAAACAATTTACGCCACTTATTACCCGATACAAAAGGATGTAACATGTCGTCACGTTTCATATAAACGGTAACGCCATTGGTATTAAAAGCAGGTAACTTGATGTGTTGTATGGGAGGATTAAAAGGCAGCTCTAACATCATCTTATGCGCAGTTTTTGTCCAACAGAAATGGCATTGTCAATCATGTTGTTTAATTTCCTGATGTCGTCAACTAGTACATTGTACTTACGCGCAATACTGTATAAAGTTTCCTTCTCTAATACCTCATGGTATATTGGTTCTGATGAGTTTAAATCAGGTTCCTTGTAGTCTGTTTTTTCACCATTTAAAGGAACAATCACCAATTCATCACCAACTCGCAGGGTATCGCTTGTAAGTTCGTTTAGTGCTCTTAGCTCAATTACCGTTGTATTGTATTTGCGTGCAATGCTGTATAATGTTTCGCCTTGTTTTACCATGTGGTAGCCTGGAACTATTGCTTCCTCGTTTTCATTAATCGCAGGTTGGTTAGGGTTAATTATTAACCTCGTTCCATCGCTAATGTCTTCTGTGTGCAGGTGATTAATTTCCATGATTCCCTCCACACGCACGTTATATTTTTTTGCAATGCTAAATAATGTTTCTCCTTTTTGAACCACATGAAAAAATGCCATATCATTTTTATTGTCGGTGATATTTATGGCATACTCATCTTGAGGTAAAAGGGGTCTGCTTGTAGAGACATTTTTCCTTGGGTCATCATAAATTAAGTTATTGTAAGTGCTATCAATATTGGCAATACTACTTACCCTAAGTGTGGGTGTTTTGTGGTTTAATCCGCGTAACGAAAGTTGTTCTCCAACTTCAGGTTCTTGACCCTCTTTCATGTTATTACGCTTATAAAGTTTACTTAGTTTGATGCCAAATCGTTGTGATATCAGGCGCATATTATCACCAGTTGCCACAGTATAATGTTCAACACTTCCATTGTAGTTTTTAGGCTTGATGTATATGGTATCACCAGCTTTTATAATGGCATCTTTAGGTAAGTCGTTGTATTTATATATTTGCCAAACCCGCATACCATTTTCTAGTGCAATGCTTGCATAACTATCGTTTGATTTGGCCACCAATACGGGTATACCATTTATAACAAGTTGCGTGTGCGTAGCTGCAAATACGTTTTGTTCTTCTTTAATTTTAATGTTTTCTTTCTCTGTAGGTTTTACCTGATCGAAACGTTGCAGGTTGTGGCGTTCTATTAAACTAATTAATAAGTTCGGATAATTTGGATTGGTAGCGTATCCTGCACGTTTCAATCCCTCTGCCCAACCTTTGTAATCAGTTTGTTCCAAATCAAACAAAAAGGCATACCGCTGGCCTTTCATTAAAAAATCTGAGTGATCGCGATAACTGTCTTCAGCAGTTGGATATTTTCTAAAACATTCCTGCGCTTCATCGTCATCTTCTTTTATAGACTCTCCAGTCCAATCTTTTTTACACTTTATGCCAAAATGGTTATTAGCAACTAAAGCCAAACGGCTGTTCCCATTGCCACTTTCTAATAAACCCTGTGCAAGGGTAATACTTGCAGGTATGTGGCTGCGGTGCATTTCTGCTATGGCAATAGCGCTATACCTATCCAGGTATTGATCTACATTCATTTTAAACGGAAATTCCTTTGAAGGAACAGGTTGTGCATTAATTGTGTTACCACCGAAAAGTGCTAACAGTATTAAACCAATAAAAACAATAGCATGCCTCATTCAACAAATTTAACTTTACCCTTATTGCTATTGTTATTTGTTTTAAGTTGATTACCCACAGGTGTATGTGGTTTTGGGCAATAAGTTAACAACTATTGCAAAATTTGGATGGAAAGTGATCTTATCAGGTTTAACGCTAAAGTGGATGAATCGTCTTGCGAAGATTTGAGTGAAGTTGATTTGAGCGTTTTTGTTTCACAGAGCAACAGCTGCGCATTGGGGAGTATTAAATTAATCAGAACAAGTAATGTAATAACGATTCAGCCTCTTCGAGTGATTGTTGAAAAGGTCATGATTTGGCACAATCTTATCGAGAAGTGGAGATTATAAAATAATTCCTATTTTAGCTCCGCTGAACTACGTTTCGATACCCCGAGTACTCGGGTCAATCGAATAGGCTGTAACTAATCAACTCAGCTTCTCTTTTGGGTATTCAAATAAAACATCACTAACAATTGTACTGACACGAAATGCGTCTGACGGTTTCTCCCAAACAAAAACTTTGCGAAGCAAACCTATGTGAAACTTTGTGTTACCAATGAGAACTTCTGTATAACAGCCGTAATGAATTGATGGTTAAATTAAACTGATGTTAGCAATGAGATGATATGTTAAACCAATCCTCCCCAGTCCTTTAAATAAGCCACTGCTTACAAGAAAGATAAGATTTTCTTAAAATAAAGGTGCTTTCATATTAAATCTTAAATTTGTGTGTTGTTAAAAATCAGCTTTACACCGCGCATTTATGATAAAAAAAGCATCGCTTAATTGGATAAGCATTTTATTACTGTTTGGATTAAATAATTTACTTCTGGCTCAAAATTCGCCAACATCACTCAGCAAAACACCTGAGTGGAGCGTTAGTGTTGATAAAAATGATGTTCATGTAGGTGATGAAATTACGGTTACATTTACCAGTATAATTGAAAAAGATTGGTACATGTACAGCAATGATTTTGATCCTAATTTAGGGCCAATTGCGGCTGAATTTACTTGGGAAAAACATGCATCATACCTACTTATTGGAAAACCAATCTCAATTGGTGCACACAAACATTACGAAGATATATGGAAGGGTGATGTTTCTATATTTAAAAAGAAGGCTGTATTTAAACAGAAAATCAAAGTACTTACTGCTAAACCAGCTATAAAAGGGTCTATTTATTTTCAAGAGTGTAACGAAATAAGTGGGGTATGTATGCCTCCTTTTGATGAAACGTTTAATGTGAAGATTAACGTGCAAGCAAATACAGAAAGTGCATCACCAAATCAAGAAACAGAAAACAATGATACTCTTACTAAACCAGTCATTACAAATACAGAAAATTTGGTTGACACAACTGTGCAACCATCAGTCCAAGATGCTTTATCTGAAACTCCCCCGCCTGTAAAAACAGGTGTATTTAGTTTTTTATTGATTGCGTTTTTAGGTGGATTAATTGCAGTGGCCACTCCTTGTGTTTTTCCGATGTTACCCATGACAGTAAGTTTCTTTACCAAAAAGAGTGAAACACGTGCACAAGGTATTACCCGTGCATTTACTTTTGGTTTATCAATTGTATTAATTTATGCTTCATTGGGTTTGATATTTGCCTTTTTCGGACTTGGTCCAGATTTTGGAAATTGGTTAAGCACGCATTGGTTACCAAACATTTTGTTCTTTATTATATTCATGGTATTTGCCGCTTCTTTTTTGGGGTTGTTCGAAATTACTTTACCACATAGTATGGTAAATAAAATTGACAGCAAAAGTAGTATGGGCAGTTTGGGTGGTATTTTCTTTATGGCTTTTACATTGGTGTTGGTTTCGTTTAGTTGTACAGGTCCAATTGTAGGAAGCTTATTAATTGAGGCAGTAGGAGGTAAATTTTTAAAACCATTACTAGGTATGGCTGCTTTTGGTGCAGGACTTGCATTGCCTTTTACTTTATTTGCTGTTTTTCCTAGTTTCCTTCAAAATCTTCCTAAATCGGGAGGTTGGTTAAACTCAGTTAAAGTAGTGTTGGGTTTTGTTGAAGTAGCTTTTGCTTTTAAGTTTTTAAGTATTGCAGATGTAGTTTACCATTGGGGTATCTTAGATCGCGAGATATATTTGGCCATTTGGATTGTATTGGCATTTTTACTGGGCATGTACCTATTGGGCAAACTTAAGTTTAGTCATGATAGCGATATTTCATTTGTAAGTGTTCCGCGATTTGGTTTAGCATTAATTTCCTTCTCTTTTGGTGTGTATATGATTCCTGGTTTGTTTGGTGCACCATTAAAAGGGTTATCTGGTTTATTACCTCCAATGCAAACCCAAGATTTTGTTTTGGGAGCAGGTGTATCATCAGCACCACATACCGAGCAAACCAATGACGGAACTAAAATTAAGCATGCTGATTTTTTACACTTGCCTCACGGTTTAACAGGCTACTTTGATTACCAACAGGCCATTGAAGAATCAAAAAAACAAAATAAACCAATATTCATAGATTTTACAGGCCATGCTTGTGTAAACTGTCGTAAAATGGAGGAGTATGTTTGGGCTAAACCAGAAGTGTTAAAGCGTTTACAAAACGATTTTATTATTGTGAGTTTATATGCTGACGAAAGAAAAGTTTTACCGGAAGCGGATTGGTATACATCAAAACGTGATGGCAAAGTAAAGAAAACCATCGGTGAGCAAAACCACGATTTACAAATCACCAAATACAACTTTAGCGCTCAACCCCAATATGTTATTATTGATGGTAATGAAAAGCAATTATCGGGTCCAAGCTTTTTTGATACAGACGAGCAAAAGTTTGTTGACTTTTTAGATAAAGGTAAAAATGCTTTTGGAACCAAATAGGGCAATTATTATGCATAATCTAAAACAACATTTTACTGAAGCACAGGATATATTGGCTAAGTTTATTGCCGATGATAAAAACTTTGATGCAATGGCAGTGGCCGGTGCAATAATGGTTGATGCTTTAAAAAATGATAAAAAAATTATTAGTTGTGGTAATGGTGGTAGTTTGTGTGATGCCATGCATTTTGCCGAAGAATTAACAGGCAGGTATCGTAACGACCGTAAGCCATATGCGGCAATTGCCATAAGTGATGTTTCACACATGGCTTGTGTAGGCAATGATTACGGATATGATTTTGTATTTAGCAGGTACCTAGAGGCTGTTGGAAATAGTGGTGATGTTTTGTTTGCCATTTCTACAAGTGGAAACAGTAAAAATGTGCTTAATGCCATTGAAGTTGCAAAACGTAAAGGAATTAAAGTGGTTGGCTTAACAGGCAAAGATGGTGGCAGTATGGGTGTTTTGTGTGATGTTGAAATTCGTGCTCCACATAGTACTTACGCTGATAGAGCTCAGGAAATCCACATCAAATGCATACACGCATTAATAGATTATATTGAGCGTGGCATGTAAAAAAAAAGCCATCGTACCTAAGTAAATGGCTTTTTGTTGGTTTATACAAACAAAAATGCGGGGATTAACCGTTCATGATGCAAAGGTAATCACCTAGGTATATCGAATTATATTTTTCAACCAAACTACGGTTTATCAATATGAACCGCTTATTAAACAGATTAAACAAAAAAATCCCGCAGTGAAAACTGCGGGATTTTTTTATGTAAAGCTATCGTGTTAATTATTGAATAATTACACGTTTAGTAGCTACGCTACCATCTTTTAAGGTAATGTTAACGAAGTATAAACCTGGATTAACACCATCAACATTTAAACTAAATGCGTTGTTTTCTGCATTTCCGTTTAATAGTAAACGACCAGTTACATCCATTAACTGATAAGTTGCAATGCTTCCTGCAGCTGCATCAAGGTTAATGTTTAATACCTCACTAGCTGGGTTAGGATAAACACTTAAGAATTTGCTTAGGTTTGCAATTTCTTTCACACTTGTTATTTGTCCACGAATCAATTTAAGATTGAAAGTGTCTGAAGACCATTTTGAATTGCTGTTCAAAGTTCCTTCAACTGTCCATTTCAAATCAGCAGTATCACCAATATTTACATTTACAGATGCAAGTAAAGTTTTGATGGTATTGTAATCTACAGAAAGTGTTGGTTTTGGTCCACAAGGAACGCTAACCAATGGGGTACCAAAGTTTGTATTGGTAGCTGTACTTAATTTCCAAGCATAGCTCATAGCACCAAAACCTGTTGTATTTGCTGCATCCCAATTGATATCAACTTTGGTATCGCCATCACCTTTAACAACAAGAATTGAGTTATTAGCTGGGCTTACTAAACCGAATGATGTTTTAAATTGATCATTACTAGCAGGCACTAAATCAAATTGAACAGCGATACGTCTTACTGAAAAATCTACTAACGTGTCAATGTATTTTTTTGCTTTGGTTACACCCATGTCTGGGTTACCTAACATCGATAATGAATCTGCAGTTCTACCTAGTCCTGCTGATCCAATTGGAATATTGTAGAAAGAAGATGTATTTTTTGCCTTAACAGCATCTCTATCCCACCACTCCCATGGTGCACCATCTTGAGGGAAATTTGTACGAACTGGGTATAAATGTTCTACTCCACTGGTACGTGCTCTTAAAAGAGTTGAAATAGGATCTACTAAATATTTGCTGTTTAATTTAGCATTAACGCCTAATGCGTTAGCTTTAGGAACAACTGCCCCTGCACCTGAAGCGCTTGGTATAACAGTTGTCATGTTGGTAGGAACAATTACGTTTCCTGTGTTAAATGGAGCAAATGGATCACGATCTGATTGCATACCAACAATTGGTAAGCTAGTCGAATCTAACCAAATTAAATCTCCCATTGCACCTCCATAATGAAACACCATTTGTGCACTTGAAGATACATTGGCATCACCACTTACATTAAAAAATGGATTTCCACCAACGCCTGTCCAATCGCCTAAGGTATCAATACTTACCATTGGCGTAAAATCATTGCGCTGAAATTTAGCGATGTTATTAACTTCTGCGGCCTTATTAACAGTAGCATAAGCTAATGCGATATAACCTCCTGTACCTTGTCCACCAATAATGATTTTATTGGTATCGATACCATGAGTAGCTGCGTTTAAATTAAAAAAACGAACTGCGTTTCTCATATCTTGTGCACCGCGATACGTAGCATTTAATAATTGCTCAGTTGATGCAGGTGGTTGAGCTAATGCATTCCACCCTTGGCGGTAATTAACTGCAATTGCATTAAAACCTCTTTTAGCCAAACGGGTACACATTTCAACCACAGCACTATCTTCTTTGTTGCCTGTTGTTTGTTTGTTAGCAAGAACTGGTAAGTAACTTCCAGTGTGTGCTATAATAATTGTAGGTCTGTTGGCTACAGAACTACCAATTGGTTTGTAAATATCGCAAGTTAAATTTGCAGATATGATTCTACTCTCGTTTATTGTAGTGTTTGGATACCCCGTGTTAAACAGAATATTCACACTTCTGTTACTATCATAAACAATGTTTGCTTGCTTAGAAACATCAAACATTTCATCAAGGTACATAGTTTGGGCAAACAATGTTGCTGAACCGAAGGTCATAACGCCCAGGCTTAACAATTTTAGTAGTGTTTTTTTCATATTACTTGGTTTTAAGTTTTGCTAAAATAAGATTTTTTAATATAAAAACATATTGGTATGTAATTATCTTCGTGCATCTAGTTCAAATAGCACAGAAAAATAGGCCAATCTTCCAACTCTTGGACCGCCATATACCTGAATCACACGGTTATCGGTTAAATTGTTTGAGCCCAATTTAAAAGTACAAAACCAGGCAGGAACGCGCTTACTGATTTGGGCATCTACCATATAATAAGCAGGCACATTTCCTGTAAATTGTGGTGATCCTTCAAAAATGAAACCCGTTTGGTGTTTGTAATTTAAACCGTAACTCCAAAACTTGCTGGATTTACCAAATACATTGATATCAAAGTCTCTTCCGTTTATTCCGATATTGTATTTGTGCTCTGGTGTATTAAACGCAGGTATTAAAGGATCGGTTGACCCTCCACGATCTAATACATTCCATGAATAGTTTGTGGCAAAGCCCAAGTATTTTTTATAAAAATAGTTAACCCCAGCGGTAAACCCTTGTGTGGTTACTTGATCTTTTGAGTTGGCTGCTACACGGTATACGGAAGGGTTATTTGTGGGCACTGGACTGCCTTCCGGCCAATTGGGTCTTGCACCAATTTTGTAACCAATAAAATTGGTGTACCAACTAAAATAATAATTTATGTCAATGTAAAGTTTGTCCTTAAACAAAGAAGTCCTCCAACCCAATTCTATGGTTTTTACTTGTTCTGGTTTAATTGGGTCTACATTAAAATAGGCTAGTTCTGTTCTCCCGGAGCTAAATGCACTTATTAAGGAAGAAATAGTTACCAAACTGTCAAACCCATTTAAATTGCCCAGTAAGGTTGCCCTACCTACATTGAGGTTAATGTATTGATCTGTTAATGTGGGGTTACGAATGGCAGATGAAAATGATCCACGTAAGATGTGTTTTTTGTATGAATATACTCCAGTACCTGCACTTGACCAAAGGGTATTAAAATTTTGATTTTTATCTATACGGTTGGTCCAACTTAGTTTTACTTTATCCTTTATCACCTTTTTCTCTATACCAATATATACACCCATTTCTCTATTGTATATCCTTGTATTTCCGGTGTCTAAAAAAATGGTTCCCTCACTAAATGGTGAGTAAAGTCTGAAGCTACCTCCAGTTTTAATATCAGCATTTAGCACTATAAACTGATACTCTCCAGCTACATGGTATAGCGCTGACTTATCAAAAAAGCGTGACCCTCCTTGACGATTTGTTAGTGAAGTAATGCTTTGAAATGCGGAGTCGAATTGGTAAGTGCCTGGTTCAAACCTGGGTAATCCGGTATTGTTTGAACTGGGATTTAGGTTTGCCGCGTTTCTGGCTATGCGGTGAAAAAAATTTAACGAATCAAATAAATTGGATTGCCAGTAGTTTTCGATATAACTCAATCTTTGCCCGCCTGCGCCCGGTATCGTATCTACTTGAAGTCCCTGTCCGTTGGTATTTCTATTATACCATTCTAACATATAGCTTCCTAATGTACCCTCCATTTTCGAGTTATAATCTGCGCCCCAAATTTGATCTGATTTAGCCGCATTTTGAAGTAAAATAGCTGTTGAATAGGCATCATAACTTTTTCCGGCATCTTCGTTAGTAGCATATGCGCGTAAGAAGAATTTCCCTTCTTTTCTTATTTCTAATTTGTTCTGGAAAAATAAAATATCTTTTAAACTGAAACGATTATCTCCTTGGTAAACTGTAGTGCCTGTTCCGAAGTTTGATGAGGCAATAAACTCAATATCTTTTTTAACTTTATAATGAAAAGCTGCATTCAACTTCATGTTGCGTGAGTTGTAATCTACTAACTGGTCTTCCTTATATCCGTTTCTCAAAAAATAGCCTCTACCAACACTTGGTACATTTGATGCTGGTACATAAAAATTTGCTGAAACATACTCATCACCATACACGTTAACAGCATCATAACCTCCCGGATTAGAAACTCCTGAAGGCGATTGAAGCGTAGCCTCGTAGTTACGGGCTTCCCAATCGTTTGCTCTCATGTAAAAAAAGTTGAGTTTATATGCATACCGGTCTTCGCCTTTTTTATCTTTAAAAACCTGTGCCCAACGCATTGCTGTCTCTACCAAAGCGCGTTCACCGCCCTTCATACTTACACTTAAACCTGGGTATAAAAATGGCGATTTGGTTTGCATATTAATTACCCCGTTAAAGGCATTCGGGCCATAATATGCACTGCTTGCGCCTACTATTAAATCTACTTTTTGCACATCTAATTCACTTGCACCTAAAAAGTTTCCTAAACTAAAATTCAGTCCCGGACTTTGGTTATCAACCCCATCAATTAATTGTAGGCTGCGAACAGGTGAAGTACTATTAAATCCGCGTGTATTAATAATTTTAAAGCCAATACTTGCAGATGTTAAATCAACTCCTTTTAAATGAGCCAACCCTTCATAAAAATTTGCTGCAGGAGTTTGCTTAATGGCTGTAGCATCCATTGTTTCTACCGTAATGGGGTTCTGCTTTTGTTTTTCTGTGATGCGGCTGTCTCTTATCTCGGCTTCTTTTAACTCTGTTACGTTTTGTTCTAGTTTAATGGCAAGTGGTTTATCGGTTGATGTAACCGTGTATTCCAACTTGATGTAACCCATGTAATTAATCACCAAAACCATGGGCAATTCTTTATCTGTTTTCAGGGTGAAGTTACCATCAAAATCAGTTGACGTTCCCGTGTTGGAGCCTTTAATCATTAATGACGCACCTATCAGACTCTCGGCTGTTTTTTTATCTTTAATATTACCTTTAACAGTGCGCATGGTTTGCGCAAATACATTGTTTAATGTTAGTAATAATATTGCTAATGCAAGTAAATGTCTTTTCAAAATGGGGATATTTAAAAACTCTAAAACTAGTGTTAATTAAACTAAATGCAATTCACATCTTACAAACACAATGATATGTAATATGCTTTTATATTAGTTTCTATTAGCCAGTATTAACCATAAAATGTAATTTTAGTTTAATTCAAATTCAGTATTTTAAAACGAAACTATTAATCGTTTGTAAATCAAGTGTTTTCATTAAATTAATTGCTAACACATTCATGGGGGTTAATCAATTCTGAGATGAGCCTATAACGGGCTATCATTTTTTAATTTGCAGTTAAAAATGGATTATTTGCCTTTTCAAAGCCAATGCTGGTTTTTGGTCCATGACCGCTGTATACGCGCGTTTCATCCGGTAACACCAATAGTTTTGTTTTAATAGAAGTAATCAGTGTTTCGAAATTTCCACCGGGTAAATCGGTTCTACCAATGCTTTGGTAAAAAAGCACATCCCCAGAAATAAGTTGTTTGGTTTGAGGCTCATAAAAACTTAAACTGGCTACAGAGTGCCCAGGTGTTAATAGAATTTGCAAATTTGTTTTTCCGAAGTTTAAGTTTTGACCTTCATTAATGTATACTTGGGGTTCGGGTATTTCTTCTACCACCATGCCAAACATTTTTGCCCAACGGTCGGTGTCCTTATAAGTTTCCAGTTCTTTTTGATGGAGGTGTAAAGGAAGGTTGTATTTTTTAGCAACAAAAGCATTTCCTAACACATGATCAATGTGACAGTGTGTGTTTAGTAATAGCGTTGGGATAAGGTTGTTTTGAGTTATAAAATTGGCCAGTTCATTTTGTTCGCTTGCACTGTGGCAACCGGGATCAATAATGGCGCATTGTTTGGTTTCGTCAAACAACACGTAGGTGTTTTCAGAAAACTCATTAAATGTAAATGTTGCTACCTGCATGGCGCAAATATGTTACTTTTTTACAGTTACTGGCAACCACATGCAGGTTTGGTGTGCACATTGCCTTTATCATCTTCTATTACAGCTAATTGCCCTTTTTCATTATAAGTATACGTGCGTTTAAGCTTGCCTTTTTGGTAAAACATTCGTTTTTCAAGGATTTTTTTTTCGGTATAATAATACCAGTTGCCTATTTTGCTGCCATAGAAATAATGGCCTTTTGTTTTTATTTTTCCATTTGGGTATAACTCTTTGTAAACCCCATGCAATGGCACTTGGGCTTTGCTATCAAGCAATAAAAACACCAATATAGTGCAGGCAAAAAGGGGGATAAAAGTGGATTTGAGTTTTAACATAAAAAAGGTAAATATAAATTGTTTTTGCCTGTAAGGTTCAAAATTAAAAACATTTACTATTTTAGCAGCCCTTGTTCTAAAAAAACTTAACAATAAGGATAACCAAAGTGATTGCATTTATTGAAGGAAAATTAGTTGTTAAATCGCCTGCCCAAGTTGTGGTTAGTTGCGGTGGAGTGGGGTATGCTATTAACATATCATTAAATACGTATGACCATCTTGCTTCGCTAGAAACTGCCCGTGTGCTCACGCATTTGGTGGTAAAAGAGGATAGCCATACGCTTTATGGTTTTGCAGAAGAAGATGAACGTCAATTGTTTTTGTTGCTTATTTCGGTAAATGGAGTTGGCGCAAATACCGCCCGTATGATTTTATCTTCTATGAAACCTAACGAGTTAAAGCAGGCAATAACTTCGGGTAATTGGGCGTTATTAAAATCCGTGAAAGGCATTGGCCCCAAAACAGCCCAACGTATTGTGATTGATTTACAAGACAAAGTACAGAAAACAGAAGGATTCACAGGAGAGCAATTAACCGCATTTACCACTGCTAATAAAGCAACCGAAGAAGCGCTTGCTGCATTAATTATGTTGGGATTTGCTCGTGGTGAAGCCGAAAAAGGGTTGCAAAAAGTGAAGCAACAAAACCCCAATTATTCAGTTGAAGAATTAGTAAAAAACACCTTAAAAGTAATTTGATGGCGAAACTCTACTTTGTTTACTCTCTCTAAAATAAAACACATATCGCTCTCTTCCATTTTCACCTTGCTTGTAAGCATGGTGTGGGGAGCTACGCCCGATTTTTTTACTCTTTATGAGTATGATTCAGATAGGAAATCGGTTAATAATTCGTTTGGTTTTGCCCCGCCTGACAGCTCGGGAGCTGCTGATACTACCAGAAAAAAACTTCCGTATCCAATTTTAGATAGGAAGCCTTACGAGTTAAATCAAAAAACACATCCGTTTGATTTGGGCGAACCATCTAACATCAAAAATCGTTACGAGTTAGATCCCAACTCGAATCAATACAATTATAAATCAACGGTAGGCGGTCAAGAATATCGCTTGGGCGCAACAGTGCCAATTAAAGAGCAACTTAACCGTGAAAACGACCGTCAAAATGCACAATACTTTAAGCAACGCGCACAAGCGCAAAACTTTGTAAAGGGTGGTGGTTTAATTCCACCATTAAAAGTTGGTCCTAAAATTTTTGATAAAATATTTGGTAGTGGCGTTATTGATATCAGGCCACGTGGTACTGCCGAACTTATTTTTCAGGGTAATTTTAATACAGTTCGTAATCCGGCCATAGCCTTACGTCAACAAAGTACAGGCCAGTTCGATTTTCGTCAAAAAATACAGCTCAATGTTTCGGGAAGTGTTGGCGATAAAATGAAAGTAAACATGAACTATGATACCGAAGCCACTTTCGATTTTGAAAACCAAATGAAATTGGATTATTCGGGTAAAGACGATGACATTATTAAAAAAATTGAACTAGGCAATGTAACACTGCCTTTAAACTCATCGCTTATCCAAGGAAGCCAAAGTTTATTTGGTGTAAAAGCGACCATGCAGTTTGGTAAGTTAACAGTAACCTCTATTGTTACACAACAACGCGGAAAAACGACTGAAACAGAATTACAGGGCGGTGTACAAACCACCCGTTTTGATATTCAGGCCGATAATTACGACATGAATAAGCATTATTTCTTGGCTCAGTATTTTAGAGACAACTATGATGCTTGGTTGGGCAATTTGCCTATCATTACATCTCCTGTAGTTATTAATCGTGTGGAGGTTTGGGTTACTAATCGTACTGGAGTTTTTGATAATGCGAGAGATGTAATCGGTTTTAGCGATTTGGGTGAGGCCGGAAAACGCGACAACAAATATTGGGAACTCAACCCTAATCCAAATGATACTTTCCCGGGTAATAGCTCCAATAATTTGTATGGTTATTTAAGTGGTCAAGGATTAAATCCTGATACCGCATTGTTGCGTCAATCATTCCAAATACAAAATCAATTAGCCCGACATCAAAATACCACCAAGTTGCAGGCCATATCGCAGTATCAAATGATTAATTACGCGCGTTTGTTAAGTCCTAGTGAGTACGCTATAAATAGCCGTTTGGGTTACATCTCGTTAAATAGTGCCTTAAACAATGATGAGGTTTTATGCGTAGCTTTTGAGTATACTTTAGATGGCCGATATTTTAAAGTAGGTGAGTTTACAACAGATTTACCTCCTAATCCAGATGTGCCAAATGTGTTGTATACCAAAATGCTCAAAGGTCCATCGCAGCGCCCCGATTTACCAATGTGGGATTTGATGATGAAAAATATTTATGCCTTAGGTACATTTAATATTCAACCCAAAGATTTTAAATTAAATGTTGTGTATGCTGATGACCCATCAGGTGCCGACCTAAACTACATTCCTCAACAAAATGAGCCTTTACTAACAGGTGTGCCATTAATTACTGTATTAAATCTCGATAATTTAAACACCCAACAAGAACGAGCTCCCGATGGTATTTTCGATTACATTGATGGAGTTACAATTAATGCGATGCAAGGACGCGTTATTTTTCCTGTTCTTGAACCATTTGGAGCACATTTAACGTCTAAATTCATTAATAACAAAGACAGAGCGCGGTACTATTCTTTTTATGAGTTGTATGATTCAACTCGATTTGCAGCTATGCAATTGCCACAATACAATAAATTCTTTTTACGTGGTACGTATCAAGGCTCATCAAGCAACGAAATATCACTGAACAGCACCAATATTCCGCGTGGTTCAGTTAAAGTTACAGCCAATGGAGCACCGCTAACAGAAAACACAGATTTTGTTGTTGATTACAATTTAGGTCGCGTAAAAATATTAAACACCAGCTTACTTAATTCGGGTGCTTCCATTAAAGTTTCCTCAGAAAGTAACTCCTTGTTTAGTGTTCAACAAAAATCACTTTTAGGTAGTCGTTTCGATTATAAATACAACAAAGATTTATTATTTGGGGGAACATTTTTATACCTGAACGAAAGGCCTTTAACACCAAAAGTTAATATTGGTGAAGAACCCATTTCCAATATGATTGTCGGTCTTGATGGTTCTTACAAACGCGATTCCAGATTCTTAACCAAGTTAGTTGATAAGCTTCCATTTATTGAAACCAAAGAAATATCAACCATAACAGTTAGTGGCGAGTTTGCTCAATTAATTCCTGGTGTGCAAGGTGCATTGGCTCAAAGCGGTACAGCTTATCTTGATGATTTTGAAGGCAGTGAAACACCCTTTGATCTGCGTTCGCCTGCATTAAATTGGACGTTAGCATCAACACCACAAGGTCAATCTGATTTGTTCCCTGAAGGCAACACTTTAAATAGTTTAGAGTATGGTTTTAAACGGGCCAATTTTGCTTGGTACAATATTGCTACTACATTTTATCGTAAAGACAACTTTACCCCGCAACACATACAAGATGACGATGAACAATTA
>JBILPP010000142.1:0-5070 GCA_044373765.1 Bacteroidia bacterium | reverse complement strand
ATGGTTCACGACCTTTCCAATGTTCAAAGAATTTGCCCTGCATGAACTTCACATGGGTGTTTACACTTTCTTCGGCCATGGCTTGCATTTTACTGTTAATCGTGGTGTAAATTTTCAAACCATCTTTATACAAGTTAAAACCATTTTCAGCGCACCAATCCAATAATTCCTGACGTAAATGTTCTCTAAAATAAGGCGCCAATCCATCATTGTGATCCTCTTCCTGATATTTTAACTCAATAGGTTTCGCTTTAAGGGTATCGTACATTTGGTTGTTTATGTAATCGTACTTACGCATTTGATTAAGTACTGTATTACGCCTAAACAACGCATTAGCCGGGTTACGCACCGGACTATATTTGGTTGGTGCTTTTAACATCCCGACCAACATAGCTGATTCCACTTCGGTAAGTTTTAATGGTGTTGTACCAAAAAAAGTTTTGGCAGCACTGCTTATACCAAATGAATTTCCACCAAACTCCACCGTGTTAAAATACATGGTAATAATTTCCTCTTTGGTGTAGCGCTCTTCAATTCTTATGGCTGTAATCCACTCTTTAAGTTTAGTGGTTGCTTTGTTAAAAACGTTATCAAACTTTTTACGCGGGAATAAGTTTTTGGCTAACTGTTGGGTAACAGTACTTGCACCACCACGTTTACCTAAAAACAAAACTGCACTGGTAAATCGCCTGAAATCAATTCCAGAATGATCATAAAACCTCACGTCTTCTGTTGCAATTAATGCGTTTACCAAGTTAGGGCTTAACTCATCAAATGTTGTATTTGATCTGTTTTGAAGGTAATATTTACCCAACAACACACCATCTTCGGCATATACTTCCGAAGCCAAATAGGTCTTTGGATTTTCAAGTTCTTCAAGCGATGGCAAATCGCCAAACCAACCCCAACTTACCATAAACACAAACAAGGTAAAAGAGATGATGCTGGCTAAAACTAGAATCCATAACAATTTTAGAAAACGCGAAAACGGGTTGTTGAAGAAATATTCGTTTAAACTCACGGTTTAATTTGTTTTAAAAGTGTAGGTAATTGTTCGCTAAAATAGGCATTGTACGCTTCAATTTTTTTCTCCTTCAACATTTTTTTAAACAAATCGGTTGAAATAACAAACTGTAAGAATGAGACGTTTGGAGGAACATTGGTTTTAAAGAAACCAATTGTACTAAATCCATTTAAGTATTGCACTGCTGGAGTTAATTTATTGAATTCACGTACATATAAAATTTGGTAGCCATCATTAGAAATTAATGTATTTGCTCGCAAAGTTTCCAACTGATAATACTCTTCGTTGTAGTTAATTATCTTTTGCAGCAAATCATTCATATCGTACTTTTCGGCTTTCGTTGCAAACACATAATAATTTGCCCCCTCAGCATCCAGAGCAAACTCTGGTTTATTGGTTTCTTCATCCTTTTCTTTTAAAGAAGGAGGGTTATTAATCAAGTTTAAAATATCTTGTGCTCGTTCGGCCACATCAGTTTTAGGATAGGCTTTTGTAATCTCCATCAACTCTAATTTAAAAGCCCCGATAGAATCGGTTTTACCAACAGCCAATGCATACACCAAATCAAATTTTGCTTGCATGGCATTACCGCTGTATTTTTTATCTGCTTCTAGTTTAGCTTGTTTTACGGCCAAGTAATTTCCATCCAAATACATCTGGTAAATACCTTCGTAAGTTTTCAGAATTTCTTTGTTGGTTGAATTTTCGGAAGAAATCACTGTTTTGTTTTGAATAATTAGAGCGTACTTACTATCCGGATATTTGTTAATCAATTCAGATTTTGAATTTTCTGCTTTGTCTGTTTGTTTGATGTTATTATATAGCTTAAACAAACGATACAACGCTTCCGGCTCGTAATCGCTTGCCGGAAAACGTTTATTTAACGCAGTAAAACTCGTGATGGCTTCTTTAGTATCGTTTATTTTTTCTTCGTAAATATTACCAAGATTATAATATGCCTCTCTTATTTTTTCATTCGACTTTTCAGTAGCCGTTTCACCATATGGTATATTTTTAACCCAAGTAGCACGTTCTTCAGATAAACTTACTTTTTCGGTTTCTTTCTTATTGTCTTTAAATCCATCAGGAGATTTCTCTCCTTCTTTTGGTTTGCTTACTATGGAACTATCTTTAATCGTTGCGCCATCGCCTGCGTTAGCATTTGGATCCTTCACTTTTTCTTTAGCGGCAATACGCCAGAAATCTTCGTTTTCTCTTCTACCCCATTTGCGCAAACTAAAAAACTCTTGCTCGCCTGTTGCTTTAATAGATGGATTATAAAAATACCACTGCCCTTGCTCTACCCCTAAATTAGGCAATGCTGGCCCACCACCAATGGGTTTATTTAGTTCAGCTTGTTTTTCTATTTCGTTTTGCGCCAATAAGTTTTTAGCATCTTGCACCGCTTTGAGTTTAGCGGCAATTATCCAGCCATCCACTTTTTTCTCTAACTCGGTCTTACTTAGTTTAGACAAGCGTTGTAAACTGTCTTCAGCTTCAATGGTTAAGATGTTACTTATCAACTCGCTTAATACATTTTTTTTGTCTTGAACCTTCTTGTAATCTTTATTATCTGCTGGTATAACACTGGCAGCACTATCATAATAAGCCTGACCTAAACGATAGTTTGGCATAGCTAAATAAATATCACCCAACGCCAAATAGCTTAATGTTTTTTGAGTCGCATTTTTTGTGCTTTTAGCAATAGAAAGTTGATAATGTTTTATGGCATTGGGAATTTCATTAGCACGATGTTCTACCTTAGCTAACTCAAAATAAACCTGGTCGTAAAGTCCTTCATTTTTATCATCGCGAATCATCCGTTTTAAGTTACGCTTAACTTGGTTAACTTCTCTTTTGTTTTTAGGATTGTATGTTCTGGTTAGATTTAAATTTGCATTAAATTCAAAATCGTATGGCGCCAATAGCTTGGTTACATTTACAAAGCAATGTTTGGCTTTTTGAATGCTATCTTGTAACAAGTATAACTGTCCGAGGATGTAATTGTATCGGATTTTTTCGTTTTTAACAGCTGTATTTTCTAAAGCAACTTTTAACCTCTCGGCAGCAAGATTAAATTTTTCTTGTTTAAGATAAATATCGGCAGCGGAAGCATATATAAATACTTTTTGAGATTGGGTTATTTTCTGGGTTTTAAGTATCAGTTTTTCTGGAACTTTCTTTTTACCTGCAAATTTTGTTGGATCAATCTCACTAATTAACAACCCCATTACCGCTTCTGCCTCACCTTGTTTGTTTAGCCCATCGTAACAGCGGGCAATCCAAGCAGTCGTAACTTTTGTTAAATCTGTATTGGGGTATTTTGAGTTAATGTATTGAAATCCCTCGAGTGCGGCAAAAAAATCGCGTTTATAAAACTGTGCCTTGGCCATTAAGAAGTAACTGTCGTCCGTGTATCGACCAACCATGTGCATTTGTATTGATTTTGAGGCTTTTTTTATCACCTCATCCATTGATGGTGTTAAACCTTTGGAAGCAGCTTCATCAGGGGTAATCAGCACCGGTAGTATTTTACTGAAATCGTTCTGAACCCCCATTTCATATGTTTGAATGGCTTCAACAAACTTGATTTCTCCGTTAAAGTAGACATTGTAATGTCCTGTTAAAGTATGCCACTTACGGTTAAGCCATCTATCGCGCGTTGGATTACAAGATATTACAAGTATTAACAATACCATTGTAAATAAACTCCAACTAATTTTTTTTATGCTATACTGCAAACTCTTTAAAATTGCTTTGTTTTGAATACTTAACTTTGAAAACGCAAAATTATTTTATTGCCTCACACTACAAAATAAACTTATCAGATCAATGAGCAATAAAACAACATTCGTAAATTATGGAAAAGAAAAAAAAGAAACTCATACACAAGTTAAAAAATAGGTATCGAATTGTTTTAATTAACGATACCACTTTTGAAGAAAAGTTTTCATTAAGCCTTACCCCAATGAATGTATTTGTTGGTTTTAGCAGTTTTCTGGTTTTTTTTACCATTATCATATCCCTATTAATAGTATTTACCCCCTTACGCGAGTACATTCCTGGATATGCCGATCCTGATTTAAAGCACGATTTGGCTAAAACATTGTATAAAACAGACTCGCTAGAGCAGGCACTTTCAGACAAAGAAATCTATTATAAAAACCTGATGAATATTGTAACAGACAATATTCCCAAAGATACGGCCATGCTTAAGAGATAGACTAAAAACCTATTATATAGCAAGTTATAAAAAATGTCGCAATTCAAGTTGTCTATTTTGCTTTGATTTATTTTTTGGCTACATTTGCCACTCTTATTCAAGCTGTTTGATAGCTGAAAAGCATCAAACATAAAGTAAAATATAACATGGCATTATTTAACAACAACAAAAACCAATCGGTAGCATTTAACCCTAATACGTTAAACATTATAAACAGTGGCACTCAAATTTTGGGTGATGTAAACTCGGATGGCGACATGCGTGTTGATGGTTCCATCAAAGGATACCTGTCATCAAAAGCAAGATTGGTACTGGGACCAACTGCAGTTATTGAAGGAGACATAAAAGCTGCAAACATTGAGATATCGGGCGAAGTTAATGGCAATATATATGCTACTGAATTATTAACTGTTAAGTCAACTGCTAAAATCTCAGGAGACATTGTTTCAAACAAATTAATTATTGAGGCTGGAGCCATTTTTAATGGATCAAGTAAAATGAATAAGCCTAAAGAAGCTTCGTTAAACAATAATAACAATGGAGCCAAACAACAACCACAAGCCTCAGGCAAACAACCGGAAGCAATCGCTAACTAATTACGCTAAATACAGTGCATTTGCATTCCAAATGATAGGCGTTTTTGTGGCACTATCATTAGGTGGTAATTGGATTGATAAACATTGGAATTTAAAATTTCCTTATTTTACTCTGCTAGGTGTATTTATTGCTTTGATAGCTATTTTTTACAGTTTGTACGCACTTACTACAAAAAGCAATAATAACAATGAGGAATAGTTTCTCATTTACGATCTAAATATGTCAA
>JBILPP010000141.1:0-5081 GCA_044373765.1 Bacteroidia bacterium | reverse complement strand
TTGCTACCCGGCAATATAATGGAAGTAATTTGACCACTAAACAAGGCTTTATCAGGTGTTAATATATCTAATTGCATGTGTTAATTTTTTGTTGTTTAAAAGACAAATATGGGTTGATGCTTTTTAAAATGTTATTTAACTTCACTTAACATTTTTTCACCTTTGGCAATTGCATCCTCAATTGTACCAACAAGGTTAAATGATGCTTCAGGAAGGTGGTCTAATTCACCATCCATAATCATATTAAATCCTTTGATGGTATCTTCTATTGGAACCAAAACACCTTTTAATCCGGTAAACTGCTCTGCCACGTGGAAAGGTTGAGATAAGAAACGTTGCACACGTCTTGCACGCGATACCGTTAATTTATCTTCTTCACTTAACTCATCCATACCTAAAATGGCAATAATATCTTGTAATTCTTTGTAGCGCTGTAATATCACTTTAACACGTTGAGCGCAGTTGTAATGCGCATCGCCTAAAACTACAGGAGTTAATATACGTGAAGTAGAATCCAAAGGATCAACCGCAGGATATATACCTAACTCAGCAATTTTACGACTTAATACTGTGGTAGCATCTAAGTGGGCGAAAGTTGTTGCTGGAGCTGGATCTGTTAAATCATCTGCAGGCACATAAACCGCCTGAACTGAAGTAATTGAACCACGCTTAGTTGAAGTAATACGCTCTTGCATAGCACCCATTTCTGATGCTAAAGTTGGTTGATAACCTACCGCAGAAGGCATCCGTCCCAATAAAGCCGATACTTCAGAACCTGCTTGGGTAAATCGGAAAATGTTATCAACGAAGAATAAAATATCACGTCCACCAGATTTTTCATCTCCATCACGGAAATATTCAGCAATAGTTAAACCTGATAACGCTACACGAGCACGAGCACCCGGAGGTTCGTTCATTTGTCCGAACACAAAGGTAGCTTTCGACTCTTTTAATTTTGAATAATCAACTTTATCTAAAGGCCATCCGCCTTCTTCCATACCATGTGTAAAATCATCACCGTATTTAACAATACCTGATTCAATCATCTCACGCAACAAATCGTTACCTTCACGGGTACGCTCACCTACACCAGCAAATACAGAGAAACCATCATATGCTTTCGCAATGTTGTTAATTAACTCTTGAATTAAAACGGTTTTACCTACACCCGCACCACCAAACAGACCAATTTTACCACCTTTTGCATATGGCTCAATTAAATCAATTACTTTGATACCTGTGTAAAGTGGTTCAGCGCTGGTTGATAAGTCTTCGAAACGAGGAGCATCACGATGAATAGAGCGACCACCTTCTTTGGATACACTTTTCATACCATCAATAGGCTCTCCTACCACATTGAACAAACGACCACGGATATCATCACCTATTGGCATTGCAATTGGTGTACTGGTAGGAACTACTTCCATACCGCGTACTAATCCATCAGTTGCCTCCATTGCGATGGTTCTGATCATGTTTTCGCCCAAGTGACGTTGGCACTCTAGTACTACTCTAGTACCATCTGCTTTGGTAATCACCAAAGCGTCTAGTATTTTAGGTAATTTTTCGCTGTTATCAGGAAATCTTACATCCACTACCGGACCAATTACCTGAGCTACTACTCCTGATTTTGACATAGTTACGAATTTTTAGCTTATTTTTAAGTGCCGCAAAGTTAACTTTTACTACTTAAAATCAAACCAAAATTTAATCATATATTATGTATTAATGGTATTTTAAGTGGAGTACATGAGTTATGTGCTGATGTTGTTGCATTTATGATTATAAGCCTTGTTTTATTATTTCTAATAATTTCGATTATACTTTTAACTGGCTAATATAAAAGTTCAACTATTTTAATGTGCATTTGTAAGTGTTACCTACACTTCATTTTTGTCATTTAAAATGCTTATTAACATCACAGTTAAAATACCCTCTACATTAAAAATTTAATTCATTATAATTGTATTTTAATATTCTGTAAACCAATTACCATGAAAAATCTGCTTCAAGTTACCTGTTTTGTTATGCTTGCCTTTTTATCGTTTAATGTAAGTGCATCGCACTCTGCGGGAGGAGATATAGAATATGAATGTATTGGACCTCGCACATGGAAAATAAAACTTACACTTTATCGCGATTGCACGGGTGCTCAATATTGTAGTAACATGGCATGTACCGTACCCATGATTGCCAAACCTAATACCACGCTAAATCCAGTAGGTTGCATAGCCAACCCAAATCAGGCGAACTTTACATTAAGCCTTGTAAAAGTTGAGGACGTAGGTAAAACTAATGTTGATTTATGCGGGAGTATTGCTAAAAACGGCTGTAATAATCTAAACCAGGTTACGCCAGGCAGTTATACCCCATCTATAGAAAAGTATGTTTTTGAAGGGACACTAAATCTGAATTTTCCGTCTCTAAATAACACCAACTGCATATATTGGGATGTATATTGGGAGTTATGCTGTAGAAATTCCAATATTTGGAATTTAGCCGGTTCTAGTTCTCAGTCTCTCCGTATTGGTGCCACCATCAATATCATGAATCGATCTCAAAATACTTGTAAAAACAACTCCCCTATTTTAAAAAACGACACAAGACTTACAATCTGTTCAAGCAGAGAACAGGTAATCAATTTTGGTGCCCAAGATCCAGATGGAGATTCACTTACCTATTACATTACCCCAGCTATTCAACAAGGGGGATCTACTGTTATCTACCAATCACCTGGTAGTTCTTTTGTTCCGTTTCCACTAAACTCAAACTCTCTACCACACACTAATTTCCCTCAACCCAACGGACCTTATGTTGTTTTAGATACATTTAATGGAGATTTAAGTTTCAATTCTTCAAACAACACTACAGCTCTGATATCCGGAAATTTGAATGTGACCATAAAGCAGTGGAACTACGACTCAATTAAGAATCCATTCTTAGTTGGTATAACTAATAGAGATATGCAACTTTATGCCATTAACTGCCCCAATAATATCCAGCCTCGATTTATTACATCACCATCATTACCAAATAACAAGCCCAAATATAATTATGATGTTACCGTAGGACAACAACTATGTTTTACTGTTACTGCTAAAGACACTGATGTTTATCCCACTATTTCTCGGTCTGATACAACAAGAATATTATGGAACGAAGGAATTGTGCGACCGGGTAAATTAACTTTTCAACCTACTTACCTAACCGGGGTTGGTATGCCAAGACCCAGAGAAGACACATGGCAATTTTGTTGGCAACCGGAAGCCACCGATGTCAGGTCACTTCCTTACTATTTTACAATAACTGCAATAGATAATTACTGCCCTAGCATTGGACATGTTACCAAAGCGTTTAGCATTAAAGTTAATCCAGAAGCTCTGGTTGCAAGACACACTCTTAGAAAAACAAATAACAATTGCGGGGTTGTAAACTATGCAATTTATAAGGACACTCCATTTGTTTGGCTAAATAATGCATCGCTACAAATTACAACTCAACCCAATGATAGAAATTTAACTTCAGGATTAAGAAACATTACACCTATAAATATTAATCCAACAGGTAACCAGAATAACAATATCAGCCAACCAAGGTTAATGTATACTGATACATTTAAATACAATTTACCAGGAACTTATTTTGTCAGATTTACATACACCTCTCCATATCAAGCAGGTACGATACAAATTATGGATAGCATTATCATAAATCCTGATTCAATTGCTCAGGCCAGTATATTCACCCAATTCAATACTAGTTTTTGTGACAGAGATAGTGGCCTTGTAAATTCCTTCCATACAAATCCAAAATATAAATACCAATGGCAAAGAAATGGCTTGGATATTACGAACAGTATATCTGCAAGCTTATATGTAAAACTATCGGGATCATACAGATTATTTGTTACGGATACGGTATTAAATTGCAATAACTACTCCAATGCAATTAGTTTTACTGCTAATCCAAGGATAAAGGTAAAACCTTCCCTAATACAAAATACGTATTGTGCTTTTAACCTAAACGAAATGAATTATTATGATAGCTCGACAATTAGCTCAGGAACTTTCACCCGATTATGGCATTTTGGTGATGGAACCACATCTTCAACATTATTAGGAACAAAATTATACAACTCGGCAGGTAGCTACTTAGTTAAACTGCTTGTTACAAGCGACATGGGCTGTAAAGATTCAATCGTTTCAAATGTGACCATTGCAAATCCAATAAACCTAAACATCACTTCCAACTCGAACACAAGTTTTTGCAGCGGGAATTCTGTAATGTTAAGTAGTGGCTCAAACTTTAATGGAAACTATTTTTGGTATAAAAATAATGTACTGTTAGGTAACAACTCAATGTTAACAGTTGCTGAAGCAGGAAATTATAAATTAATTGTTGACCTGGGTAATAATTGCAAGGATACATCTAATGTCATTCCAACAGAACTATACCCTTCGCCTAAAGTTGGATTTACCATTAACAAACCTACTCAATGCGTAAATGCCAATTTGTTTTCTTTAATTGATACAACTTCTATTTTTAGCGGCACATACAATAGGGTTTGGACTTGGGATAACAACTCAAGTAGTCAAGCCAATTTAGATTTATCATTTAATACTGTAGGTGTAAAATCAATTAAATTAAAAGCCACTTCTAATAACGGATGCAGTGATAGTTTAGTAAAAACAATAACCATTCTCGCTAAACTTAATATTGGAACCCTGGCTGGGCCAACTAGTAATTTATCAACCCAACAAACCTACGATTACAATTTAAACCAACAGTTAAACCACAGTTATAATTGGACTGTAACGAACGGAAATATTATAAGCGGACAAGGAACCAACGCCATTAAAGTACAATGGCTAACTACCGGAACAGGTAAATTAAATGCAGTAATCTCAAATAATGTTGGTTGTAGTGATAGCGCGAGTTTAAATGTAAATATTATAGGAAGCGGACAAGCAGCTCCTACCATCACCTCTTTTACACCACAAACAGGTACCAATGGCACATTAATAACCATTAATGGAACTAATTTAAACAATGCAAGTTCGGTTACTTTTGGAGGTGTAAAC
>JBILPP010000007.1:0-17093 GCA_044373765.1 Bacteroidia bacterium | reverse complement strand
AGTATGGAAGCTAAATTGCAACAGTATAAATAATACGGATATAACATAAAAAATTAAAGCGGCTGGAACATACTTCAGCCGCTTTTTTATTGTCTAATCAATAGAAATAGCCTAATCAAAAAATACGCATTCGAGTATCTTAATAAAAATAGTTGGCGTCTAAAAAGTCGTTAATTAACATCCATCTAAAGGCCTCGAGAGACTTACATTCCCTAAATTACGTGGAGTAGCAAAATAGGTATAAAATAAAATCGGCAGATTGGGGTTTATTTCCGCTTATCATTTATTGTATTTCTTTATCCATTTTATTTGATTTTAAGACTACTACATACTTACTTTACCAAAGCAATACACTAATATATGAAGAATCAATTACTCCTTGTTTTAACATTGGCAATAAGTAATATCTGCTTCGGCCAGCAATTAGATTACCCCAAAGCCGATAAAGTACTTTATAAAACATACATCCACAACGACACGTTGATCGATTCATATTTCTGGATGCGCGATAAATACAGCGCAGAAGTTATTAATTATTTATATGCTAATAATGCTCATGCAGATGCAGAGATGAAATCTTCGGCCTTATTACAAAAAGTAATTTTTGATGAAATGCGCGTTAGATTGGTAGAGGCGAAAGACACCCGACCATCAAAAAACAAAAACTACTATTATTACTCCCGAACTGTAAAAGACAGAGATTATCCAGCTATTTATCGTAAAAAAGATTCGTTAACAGCTAAGGAGCAACTGGTGCTTGATTTAAATGGATTGGCACAACAGTATATGTATTTTTCTTTAGCGGTTTCTAGTATTAGTCCAAATCAAACATTATTTGCTTATGCCATTGATGATAAAGGAAATAATATTGGCAAATTATTTATTAAGCACATTGATGGTGACTCATTATTAACCGATACCATACCTGCTGTAACTTCATTTATATGGGCAGAGGATAACCGCACCTTTTATTACACCACACCCGAGCCAAAAACCAACAGAGCTTTTAGAGTTTACAGGCATATTTTAGGAAATCATTTTAGTACTGACGAATTAATATTAGAAGAACAAGATAAAACAATTCAAATTGGCTTGGGCAAAACTTCATCAAAACAATACATCACCATTAACTTAGGCAAAACCAAAAGTAATGAGGAGTATTATTTATCAGCACACGACAATAAAAGCAAGCCGGTATTGTTTTTAAAACGTAAAAACGATTTGTTGTATAATATAAATCATTACGAAGGCAACGAATTTTACATCACAACAAACCACCAGGCCATTAATTACAAATTAGTTAGAACCCCAATAGCAACAAACGACCCAGCCAAATGGGAAACAATCATACCACACCGAAAGAACATCTTACTTCAATCAGCAACATTGCTCAAAAATCATATCATATATGAAGAAAAAGAAAATGCGCAAGAACGTATTATTATTAAAAACAGAATAACCATAAATACAGATACCATTAAAACCAACTTAACTATCTATAGTATAGGGTATAACATTCCGGAGTATGAATATGAGAAATCAAACACCTTAGAATTTACAGTAACAAACGATATAGAACCGAGTACAACATACGAGTATAACATAACCGAAAAATCATCCAGATTTATAGAAAAAGACAGCATAAACGAACCCTATCAATCTGCTAAGTATGAAACTAAGCGTTTTTACGCAACATCACATGATGGGGTATTGGTACCGCTTACCATTACCTATAAAAAAGGACTTGTATTAAATGGAAACAATCCAACACTACTAACTGGTTATGGCAGTTATGGCGCACCATACAGCGTTTCATTTTCAAGTGCAGATATCAGCTATTTAAATAGGGGCTTTATATTGGCAAGTGCACACATAAGAGGTGGTAACGATTTAGGTATGCAATGGTATGAAGAAGGTAAATTCTTAAACAAGAAGAATTCCTTTTTAGACTTTATTGCATGTGCAGAATACTTAATAAACCAAAAATACACCAATACTAAAAAGTTAGCCATACAAGGTGGTTCTGCAGGAGGATTATTAGTTGGTGCCGTGGTTAATATGCGTCCAGATTTATTTAAGTGCGCAGTAGCTAATGTGCCATTTGTGGATGTAATAAACACCATGCTTGACGAGAGTATTCCGCTAACTACTTTCGAATTTGAAGAATGGGGAAATCCTAAACAAAAGAAATATTATGAATACATGAAATCGTATTCACCTTACGATAATGTAACGAGAAAAAGTTATCCGCATATGCTGGTAACAGCAGGATACAATGATGCACAAGTGGGTTATTGGGAACCAGCAAAATGGGTTGCCAAACTGCGCGAATTAAAAACAGACACCAACCAAATATTATTTAAAACAAATATGGAAGGTGGCCATGGTGGTGCCTCAGGAAGATATGCCGCACTTAAAGAAATGGCATTTAGTCAAGCATTTATTATGAACCATTTAGGTGTTAAAGAAAATTATGTTCTGCTAAAAGGCAAGGTGGTTGACATACACAATAACCCAATCGAATACGCAAATATTTACCTCGAGAAATCCGGAGTTGGAACCAACAGCAATAGTGAGGGTGAATTTACTTTACGATTAAAAACCACTGATAATGTATCCATTGTAGTGCAAAGTATTGGTTTTGAAAAACAACGTGTTAAGATTGATATGAATACCCGCACATCTGATTTAGTAATTCGTTTAAAAAGTGATGTGCTATTACTTAAAACCGCTTTGATTACAGCAGATGGAAAGGATCCCGCAATTGGTATAATAAAAAAAGCCATCAGAATGCGAAAACAAAATTATGATAAAGTAAATAGTTTTTCTGCCGATGTGTACATGAAAAGCAATACCAAACTGGATGAGATACCAAAGAAAATTCCATCTTTTCTAAAGTTGATAAGTAATGGCGATGAGAGTGAAATTGATTCAAGTTTATTGGGCTTGGTTTATTTATCAGAGTCGGTGGCTAAATACAATTTTGAGAAGCCAGATAAAGTAAAAGAAACCATGATAGCCTCTCGAATAGCAGGACAAAAACAAGGGTTTAGCTTTAACCGGGTTGAGGACGTATTTATTAATTTTTATGAACCAACAATACAACTAACCTATTACAGCGAAAGGCCATTCGTATCCCCTATTGCACCGCTAGCTATGCTCAATTACAAGTATGCATATGAAGGCACTTTTAATGCAGAGGGGAAAGATATTTTTAAAATTAAAGTTACTCCGCTGCGCAAAGGAGACCCACTCTTTAACGGACATATATATATAAGCAGTGCCGATTACCAAATATATGGTGTTGATTTATTTGTTACCAAAGATGCCCAAATTGAATTTGTTGACACCTTGTTTTTACAACAGGAAATGACAACCGAAAATGAAATATTAGTTCCTTTACAACTTAAACTATACAGCCACATTAAAATATTTGGTTTTAAAGCAACAGATATGAGCTTGGCCAGTATGAGCAATTACAAAGTAAATGCTGTATTTGGAAATAAGTATTTTAACTATGAAGTATTTAGTATTGATAAAAGTGCTAACAAAAAAGACACCCAATATTGGAGCACAACCAGAACAATAACATTAACCCAGGAAGAAGATAAGCACTACAAAAAATCGGATAGTATTTTTACAGCCCATAATTCACCGCACTTTCTAGATAGCATGAACCGCAAGAGAAATAAATTCACGCTCAGTAAAATATTATTTTCTGGCTACACCTACAGCAAAAAAAACGATACCATTTGGAAAAGCTTTAGTACTGCAACATTGCCTTTAACCATAGGTTATAATACGGTTGAAGGTACATTTATTAACTACAAACTCAATTATTATAAATACCATTACATTACAAGAAAGTACATTTCCATTACACCTATTATTAGATATGGTTTTATTAACCAAAATTTAGCGTTAGGATTAATTGTCGATAAATCTATTCACCCAAAAACAAATACACATATTGGAATTAAACTAGGTAGTTTTATACAACAATACAATGATGCTGAACCTATAAATACACTACTCAACTCTGCTTATACTTTATTTGATCGCTTAAATTATGCAAAGCTTTTACAAAAAAACATGGTGGCAGTAACGTTTTCAAGAGAATTGATAAATGGATTGTATACTTCATTTAATTTACAGTGGCAACAAAGAATTGCTTTAACCAATCATGCCAATTTTTCATTTGCAGATAAAGATAAAAGAGCATATACATCTAATAATCCTCAATCTCCTTTTAATGATGCTCCCGCATTTAAAACACACCAAAGTATAGAATATGGCATAGCGATAAGGTATTTACATAAACAAAAGTTTGAACGTTATCCCGAATACAAGCGAATACTTGGTAGTAGGTTTCCAGATATTTATGCTAGCTTTAAACAAGGAGTTGGATTTAATGGACTTACATTTAACTACCAACATTTAGAAGTTGGATCGGGAAAAGATTTCGACCTCAAACTATTAGGTGTATTTAGTTTTGATGCCAATGCTGGTATGTTCTTTAACTCAGATAACATGGCATTTATAGATTATAAACACTTTAATGGCAACCAAACTTTATTTCTAAGTAATCCACCTAACCTCAATGCTATTGGCAACAATGCTTCGCGGATTCGTTTAACGGCATTTCATGCACTTAACTATTATGTATTAAGTACACAAAAAAATTATATTGAGTTGCATGCACTACAAAATTTTAGGAGCTTTTTTATAGGCAAAGTGCCTATACTCAGAAAAACCAGAGCACACGAATTAGCAGGAATTAACTTTTTACAATCGGGATCTAACACCTATACAGAGGCTTATATGGGATTAGCAAATATTTTTAACATTATAAGGATTGATGCAGGAAGAGTTATTTCGAACACCAGCAATAACAACTGGTTCTTTAGGTTTGGATTAGGAATAGACTTTTAATTGATGTGATAAGTGCGCATAAATTGATTGTAGTTTCATACTTTTGCTTTATTAAAGGCTAAAAATGAATTTTAAAAAATTAGGACTTCCTATACTTATTGTACTTGTTGTATTATTTATCGATCAATTGGTAAAACTATACATCAAAACAAATTTTTATTTGGGTGAAGAAATACCAGTGCTTGGAGATTGGTTCCGTATACACTTTACAGAAAATTACGGTATGGCCTTTGGCTTAGAGTTTGGAGGTAAGGGTGGTAAAATATTACTAACATTATTCCGCCTAGTTGCCGTTGCATTTATTGGATGGTATATTTTAGACCTAACAAAAAAAGAGACCAACAAATGGTATATTATTTCGTGGGCATTAATCCTATCTGGCGCTTTAGGCAATATTATAGATAGCATATTTTACGGAATCATTTTCGGTTATGATTCTTGGTTTCATGGAAGAGTGGTTGATATGTTCTACTTTCCTATTGTTCAAACCACCATACCAGAAAACTGGCCATTTTGGGCAGGAGAAGATTTTGAGTTTTTTAGACCTGTTTTCAACGTGGCAGATGCGGCCATAAGCATTGGCTTTGTAATTATTCTATTGGGTCAAAAAGCATTTTTTAAAGAAGAAGCTAGTGCTTCTCAATCCAATGAAAACAATAATAACCAGAATATAGAAACACAAGTTGAGGCATAACATAAAAGCAAACAAATGAAACGTTATCAGTTAATGGATCAAAAACTGTTTATTGAAAACAGAAAAAGATTTACCGTACAACTTAAACCTAAATCGTTAGCCATATTTCATAGCAACGAAGAATTGCCACGCAATGGTGATTCTACATATAACTTTAAACAAAACAGCGATATGTTTTGGTTAACTGGAATTGATCAGGAGGAATGTGCAGTGGTGTTATTTCCTGATTGCCCTGTTGAAGCATATCGTGAGGCATTATTTGTAAAACGCACCAACGAGCATATTGCAGTTTGGGATGGCCACAAATACACCAAAGAAGAAGCAACAGCCGCTTCAGGTATTAAAAATGTATTTTGGTATGATGAGTTTGATGGACTAATGCGAGCCGTAATTAACATGGCCGAGTATGTTTATCTAAACACCAACGAAAATGATAGAGCCAGCAATACGGTTAAGTATAAAGACCTAAACATTGCACTACAAATGCGTGAGCGTTTTCCATTGCATAAGTATGAGCGTGCTGCCCCAATTATGCAACGTTTGCGTTCATTAAAATCGCCATTAGAAGTGGAGTACATGAAGCAGGCAATTGACATATCAAACAAAATGTACAACCGCGTACTTAAATTTGTAAAGCCAGGTGTTAAAGAGTACGAAATAGAAGCTGAAGTCATTCACGAATTTGTGCGCAACGGAGCAGCAGGACATTCATTTACGCCAATAGTTGCAGCTGGTAAAAACGCTTGCGTTTTACATTACATTGACAATGCAGACACTTGTAAAGATGGTGATTTACTGCTACTTGATACTGGAACTGATTATGGCAACTACATCAGTGACATGACGCGTACTTTCCCCATAAACGGAAAATTTACAACACGGCAAAAAGAAGTGTACAATGCCGTTTTACGTGTAATGAACGAAGCTAAAAAAATGCTTAAACCAGGTGTATTACTGATGGACTACCATAACGAAGTATGTAAAGTAATGGAAAAGGAATTGGTTGATTTGAAACTTTTAACTTTAGATGAAATTAAAAATCAAGACCCAGCATGGCCAGCCTTTAAAAAATACTACATGCATGGCACATCACACTTTTTAGGCTTGGATGTGCACGATGTGGGAATGCGTTATGAACCGATGCAAGCAGGCATGATGTTCAGTTGCGAACCAGGTATTTATATTCCACAAGAAGGAATTGGAATACGCTTAGAGAACGAAATATTAGTTACCGAAAATGGATCTGTTGATTTAATGGAACACATACCCATTGAAGTTGACCACATAGAAGAACTTATGAATTCAAAATAACAGAAAGCCCCATTTTATTTAGATGGGGCTTTTTTATTAATGACACAGGTATACTTTATATTATACAAACACCAATGCAAAGGGGCTGTATAAATTCTTAACTGCGCGGCTATCTTTATTCATTCAAGAGATAAAGAGTGCCAATCCCATTTCAACAAAGGTTGATTAACGAAAAAATCTCATAAGATTTTGCACTTCATTAAGTTGATGGAATAAGTATAACAATTTACATAGCGATAAAAGCGGAGCAAATGGAATTGAGCAAGTACCTGACTAATTACTAAAATTATTAGTATTTTGATTACAATCTAGCAGTTACATTTGCTGCATATGTTTGCCATAGTTGATATTGAAACCACTGGTGGTCATGCTGATAAAAATGGCATAACCGAAATCGCAATTTTTACCCATGATGGCACACGTGTAGTAGACTCGTATACCACGTTAATTAATCCAGGAATACCCATACCGCCTTTTTTAGAGAGTTATACAGGCATTACCAACCAAATGGTAGAAAATGCCCCAAGTTTTGATATGATAAGCGATAAGGTTTACGAAATGTTGCACGATAAAATTTTTGTTGCACACAACGTAAACTTCGATCACACCTTTATCAAACATCACCTTAAGCACGCAGGGCTTGATTTAAATGTAAAAAAACTGTGCACCGTACGATTAAGCAGAAAAGTATTCCCGGGGTTTTCTTCTTATAGCCTAGGTAACCTATGCCAATCTTTAGGCATACCATTACAAAACAGACACCGAGCGCATGGAGATGCAGCGGCAACAGTTAAAGTGCTAGAACGTGCATTGCATATTGATGAGGATAGAAGCATCATAGACAGTTTTTTGAAAAAGGGATCAAAAGAGGCCACATTACCACCTCATTTACCTCGAAAAGATTTTGATGCTTTACCTGAAACACCTGGAGTTTATTATTTTCATGATGAACAAGGCAAACTCATATACGTAGGAAAAGCAATCAATTTAAAAAAACGCGTGCTTTCCCACTTCGGTGGTAACAATACATCAGCCAAACGCCAAGATTTTTTACGAGAAATCTTTCATGTAGGATTTGAAATAGTAGCAACCGAATTACAAGCGCTCATACTTGAATCAACAGAAATAAAAAAACATTGGCCAAAGCATAATAAGTCGCAAAAAAGTATTGAGTTTAATTATGCTATTTACGATTATGAAGACCAAAAAAGCTATTTGCGTTTGGCAGTTGACAGGGTGAGAAAAGGAAATACACCACTGCATACTTTCCCTAAACTTGCCGATGCGTTTAATCATTTGCAAAAGTTAGTTTTAGAGTTTAACCTATGTCCTAAGTTGTGCATGATTAACTCGTATAAAGAACCATGTGCAGCTTTGCTTGCTGGTTGTTGCATAGGCGCTTGTGAGTTAAATGAAGTTGCGGAAAGTTATAACTCGAGGGTGTATTTAGCAATAAAAGAACTGACCAAAAAAGAAAGCTACGCTATAATTGACAAAGGAATAAATAGCGATGAAGTTTGTTGTATATTAATAGATGAAGGGAAGTTTTATGGCATGGGGTATATTGGTAATGATGCAGACATGTATAGCATAGAAAGCCTCAAAGGATTGATTAAACCCATGAAAGAAAATTACTACATCAAAGAATTACTAAATCTTGAAAAAATACCAAACCATCGAGTGATAAGATTTACGGCATAAAAAAAGCGGGCAAGCCCGCTTTTATTTTACATATTATTAAGAGATATATACTTGATAAACTCTTCTCTTGTTTTTACATCCAAAAACTTTCCACTATACTCACTTGTAATGGTGTTACTGGTAACATCTTGAACACCCCTGGAGGCCACACACATGTGATCAGCTTCAATAATCACAGCCACATCATTGGTACCTAATGATTCCTTCAGCATGTTTGCAATCTGTATT
Organism: Bacteroidia bacterium; assembly: GCA_044373765.1. Lineage (GTDB taxonomy): Bacteria > Bacteroidota > Bacteroidia > UKL13-3 > UKL13-3 > UBA6183. The sequence continues at coordinate 8,227 of JBILPP010000007.1, read as the reverse complement.
GTCATACGCTCTTGTACCTGCGGCCTGCGTGCAAAATACCTAACTATACGATTAAGCTTGCTCAAGCCCACAACTTGTCCATTGGGTATATAAGCCACATGCGCTTTTCCTACAATGGGAACAAAATGATGTTCGCAAAGACTATGAAAACTGATTGATTTTTCTACCAACATATTTTTGTATTGGTATTTATTGTCAAACAATTTAACCTCTGGCGCATTGGCCGGATTTAAGCCCGAGAAAATCTCTTTAACATACATCTTGGCCACTCTCTGTGGTGTACCTTTAAGACTATCATCCGATAAATCAAGACCTAAAATTTGCATAATTTCTTTAAAGTGTTTTTCTATCAACTCAATTTTGAGTTCATCATCCAACTCAAAGGCATCTGCTCTGATTGGGGTTTCCAAAGAAAATGATGCATGAGCATCTCCAACATGATCGTGGTGCTCGTTATTTCCCTGTGTATTCAACAAAGTTTCTTTCGGTTTCATATAATGTAACTTTAATTTTTAATTCAGAGGCTACTTTAGCCCGTAAAAGCCTCCAGATAACTACAGCAATATTTTCTGCAGTTGGATTCAAATTTTTAAATTCTACTGTATCTAAATTTAGATTTTTGTGATCAAATCTGTCTTCTATCTCAGATTCTATAATCTTACTCAAATCTTTCATATCTATAAGATATCCGGTTTCCTCATTGAGTTCTCCAGATACAGTTACAATTAGATTATAATTGTGCCCATGATAGTTTGGGTTATTGCACGTTCCAAAGTATTGTTTATTTTGCTCATCACTCCAATGTGATAGATGTAAACGATGCGCTGCATTGAAATGAGCTTTGCGAGATACTGATATTTCCATTTATGCTTATTGAGTTACAAAGGTACAGCCTATATTAAACAAAATCGCACTAACATGCAATGTTTAATCATAATACATAAACCTTAAACAAAGTTTTTTTGTTTTAGAAAGTACAACAATTTGTTAATTTAAGCTTTTATTCAAACAAAAAAGATCTTAATTCAGGCAATAAACCACTTAATTCAAAAAAATATAACTGATTACCAAGCACATATAAATTGTTTAACGTTTTATGTAAAAAGATAAACAAAACACTTGCATTAAGCAAAAATCGACCATACATTTGTTTAACAATTACCGAATAAACATAAACAATATGACTAGTATAGACTTTAAAAAAACTGTGCAACGTGAAACGCAATCATTACGCCACTATGCTTATCAACTGACAAAAAACGTTGAAGATACCAACGATTTAGTCCAGGATACCATGCTAAAAGCAATAACCTACCGAGACAAATTTATAGATGGCACCAACTTAAAAGGTTGGTTGTATACCATCATGAAAAACACCTTTATTAATAATTACCGTAGGATGGTTAAACGCAACACGTTTATAGACCAAACTGATAATGATTATTACTTAGATTCGGTATCGCCTCTGGTAAAAAACGAAGCAGAGAAAAAATTTATGTTAAAAGACATTGAGCATGCTATTGATGGTTTGCCTGATAGCCTTAAAAAACCTTTTACCATGAATACACGTGGATTTAAATACCATGAAATTGCTGAAATATTACATATTCCCATAGGTACTGTTAAAACAAGAATTTTTGTGGCACGTAGACAATTAAGAGAACAATTAAACGACTACGCCAGACAATACGGACTTGAGAATGCGATGTAAAAATCGAATTAATTAATAATATTTTAAAAGCAGCTCGGTTTTGAGCTGCTTTTTTGTTTTATTTGGGTGAAGAAAAAACGTAAAGCATCTCATTATGAAAAAAATAGCTTTGTTAGGCCTCACATTTATGTCAATTACTGTTGCATTTGCACAAGTTGGGTTCAAAAAAAAGAAAGAGGATATCGAAAAGTTTAAGGACACCCGGTTGGTTGTTGTGTTATCTCCTGATAGCGCCTATAATGCTTCGATTGTTGAGGCCGTTGAGAAATATTGGACCTTTAATGGCGGTTTTTTGTTTGAATACGATTCAGCCATGAAACCATATAACAAACCTGAATTTAGCTATCTGTACTTTAGTAAAAGTAAAGGCACAAAAATAAAAGCGAAATTAGGTACTTGTGAAGTTGATTTCAATGGATTACTAATTACAACTGGGGGTAAGTTTAAGAAAAAAGCGCTTGAGGTTGACTTAATAACAGGTGCATTTTGTAGCAACTTGATTGACACAAACGATTGGAGGCCTGAATTAACAAGAGCTGTTCAAATGTTAAATAACTATTTAACTAATGCAATAGAGGCTGATGGCGATAAAGGAATTAGTACAAATTACATGGCAAATAATGCGCCATTAAATTCAAGCTTGCTTGAACAAACATTAATGCTACCCTTGCGCTCATTAGAGTTAAAGGGTAAGGAAGATGCCGCCACTTTATGGGGAGGCGAAGTTGAAGACGTTGAGGTCGATGAAACTTATAATGCCATCATGAACCGAGCGGATAAAATCATCTTCTTCTACAGCAAAGATGAAAACAGGTGCAATAAAATTGTTACTTCAACAACAGGTGAATTGGTATACCTTGCTGAAGATTCACCTGACAAATGCAGACTTACAGCCAAGGACTTAAAAGCAATGAATGCAAAAAGAACAAGGGCAACAAAATAACTAACCTAGTTTAATTAATGAGATATCATTAATCGTTGGGTTGATTGCCATTGGTTGTTAGTTAACTGAACCAAATATAAACCCGCGTTTAAAACACCCACATTAATGGAAGTGTTCGTTTGATTTTTATCTAACGTTCCTTCCATTATTTTTTTGCCCGACATTTCATAAATGAAATAGTTAATATCCGACAATGAAGTTCTGTTTAACATTAAACTTACTGAACTTTCGGCAGGATTTGGATAAAGCACAAAAGCATTATTATCTATAAACAACTCCTTTGTACTATTAACTGGAGAGACCTCAGAACCCATAAAAACTAGTCCTCCAGAGATATTGCCAATTATAATATCCTGAAGCGAATCTCCATTTAAATAGGCTGTTGCTGCAGTACTGCGCATGCCAAATTTTTTGTTATAACCGGCATTAGCATCCAAGCTAAAATCAACATATACATTATTTTGTTTTATAGCCACGCTATCTGAATTAGCGTAAATATGCGTGTATAAATCAACTCTTCCGTTATTTGACCCTAATAGCATTTCATAAATACCATCATTATTCAAATCAGCAATATGAGGTGCACTATATCCAACCAACTCTAGCATTTGTGGGGATCCTATTGGCTTGTAAACATCCCTAGAATGTACCTTACCTAGACTATCAATGGTTGATGCATTTGAAAAAGATGGCACTTGTTTGGTACCTATGTTTTTATAAAATTTAACTGTCCCATTTCTCTCTCCACTAACAATATCAAGTAACCCATCTTTATCCAAGTCAATTAATTGTGGCGTACAATAAGTGGCAATTGTTAAGTTAAACGCAGTGCGATTATTTAGTGTAAAATTATACTGAGAACCATTACTATTATTAATAAAATAAGCAATATTGCCATTACCCTCACCAATCAACAAATCAGGTTTACCATCTCCATTTAAATCCCCAAATGTGGGATGAGCAGAGAAAAATCCTTGACCTGTAAATGAAGAAAGAACAAAATTAGAATCTATCAACTTAAATACAGGTTTTACAGAATCTGTAATATTCAAATATAAATACAACCTGTCGTTATTATTTCCAGTTTGTTCCAATACTCCACTTGTTGCTACCACCAAATCCTTATCTCCATCATTATCAATATCCACAAAAACTGGTACTGAACGTAAACCATGGTCTAACATGTCTTTGTATAAAAAATCATTACCATTGGTGGCGGTAAATTGTAATTTACTGTTTACACGAGTAGCATCATGAACCCAAATATTATTAACCGATTTTGAGGCAAAATTTTTATTTGTAGTAACCAAGAGTTCCTTTTTCCCATCTGCATTCACATCCACATAATAGGCAGCTGGATATTCTATGAAGTTTTTTCTTGTATTATTACTTGATAAGAACAACGTATCCTGAGATATTATGGAGTCAATCTGACGGCTGTTTTGCAAACGTCCATTGATAAGTGAAACAAAACTTTTGTGCTCCGAATCGCCAAAAACTAAATCTTTAATCCCATCACCATTTAAATCTATCATTAATGAAGACTGATCAACATGCTTCCTTTTTCCCCACATATTGTAATCACATTGTGAACCTTGATCGCGTCTAAAGCCTAACAAAAAACGATGATTAATAAAATCATAATCCATAAACCCCCAACACAAGTCGCGCGGAACAAAAATGGTGGTATCATTTGTAAATGGTGTGTTGAATTTATTCTTTTTAAAATTCTCATAATACCAAAATGTGGTATTAATACCTTGATTGGTGATGATATCCTCATCACCATCTCCATCTAAATCGTCAATTGCAGGTATCGCATTCGAAACTGCAACTAACTCTCCAGGACTTAAGTACTGATTATATGGTGGGCCAACATACATGCCGGTATCAAACAGCACATTACTATATTGCTTAAATGTGGTTTTACCTCCTGGTGTAGTTGTATTAACAAATAGCTGAATTTTCTCTGATGGAATAAATGGGCTAAGCGTTATTTTATTATAAGGAACTGAAGATGTATACAAATCAGGCTTTCCATCAAAATTGTAATCTCTTAACAATGCCCAACCTGAAAAATAATTTGTAAATGCGCCTTCATATTGGGGTGCATGGGTAAACTTACCCAAGTTTGCATCATAAAGAAACGCGAGTGGCTTTAATGCTTCCTTATCAAAAACAAAAAGATCTTGCTTACCATCGTTATTCCAATCAATATTGCTAAATTGAGGCGTGTTTAAACCTCCTGCAAATGGATTTAATAATGTGTCATTTGCGGTACCGTTTTTTATGAATTTAGGTGCACCTTTTGCTTGATAATATTTAAAACTTTGTGAATTACTGGTGTTGGTTATCACAAAAAGGAGTAATAATGTTGTAAGAAGTTTATGCATAGCATTTAATTTACCTGCGTGAATTTAATATAAGGATTTCTAAATTTTATCATAAAGATGACAACTATCGAGTTATACGCAATTTATAAAGAACATTCGGACATTTCAACCGACACCCGCAAAATTGCTGAGGGTGGTATATTTTTCGCCCTTAAAGGTCCAAATTTTAATGCAAATACTTTTGCCGCGGAAGCTTTAAAAAAAGGGGCTGCCTATTGTGTAATTGATGATGAAAATTACAAAATAAACGATAAGTGCATTTTGGTTGATGATGTATTAAAGTGCCTACAAAAACTTGCTAATCATCATCGCAAACAACTTAACATACCCGTTATTGCAATTGTAGGAAGTAACGGCAAAACAACCACAAAGGAGCTTATTACATCGGTATTGGCTACAACCTTCAATGTGTGGGCTACACCGGGTAACTTTAATAATCATATTGGATTACCACTCACATTACTCCAACTTACCACCAACCACCAAATGGCAATAATTGAAATGGGGGCTAATCATGTGGGAGAAAATACCGAGTTGTGCGAAATTGCAGAACCTTCATTGGGCATTGTTACCAATAATGGGATGGATCACTTGGAAGGTTTTGGCAATATTGAAGGAGTAGCAAAAAGTAACAGCGAGCTTTATTATTATTTGCTAAAAAATAACGGAACAGCTTTTGTTAATGCACATGATGAATGGTTAATGCGCATGAGCACTCGTTTAAGCAACAAAAAAACATATGCCGCAAACACCATTTTAAGAAACGTTAGCGCTGATTATATTGGTGTTGCAAGCCAACTCCAACCTGCAATAAAATTTGTATTTCAAAACCAAAACGGCCATTCCATTTTAAGTGGTGATTACAACTTTGACAATATAATGGCCGCAATAGCCATTGGTAAATACCTGGGAGTAAGCGATGCCAGTATTTTAAAAGGTATAGCAACATACGAACCTAAAAACAACCGTTCGCAATGGATACAAAAGAACAATAACCTCATTTTTATGGATGCCTACAATGCTAATCCAAGTAGCATGGAGGCTGCATTAAGAAATTTCGCAGCCATGGAACATCCGCATAAAGTAATTATAATGGGTGATATGTTTGAAATGGGAGAATATGCAAAAACAGAACACCAAAGGATGGTTAACTTATGCGCCAAATTAAACTTAACCAATGTTATTATGGTAGGTGAAGAGTTTTACCAAACAAAACATGATAACATGCATGCATTTAACAACACGGCAGATGCGGATGCGTTTATTAAACAAATGGATTATAAAAATTGTGCCTTTTTTATTAAAGGTTCCAGAGGTATGAAACTGGAAACATTAGCTGATAGCATTAATTAGAAAAGGAGGCGTTAGCCTCCTTTTCTAATTAAACTTGTAAACTCGAATTTACTTTTTTATTAACAACACAACCGCATACGCAACTAAGCCTTCCTCTCTACCAATAAAACCCATCTTCTCATTGGTTGTGGCTTTAACAGAAACATCATCAATGCCAACTCCACAAATACGTGCGATGGTTGAACACATTTGTTCCGCATAAGACATCACTTTGGGCTTTTCTAAACACAAACTACTGTCTATATTACCAACTTTATACCCTTTTGCATCTATAAGTGTTATTACTTTTTGAAGCAGAATTTTACTGTCAATTCCTTTGAAACTATTATCTGTATCCGGAAAGTGTTTACCAATATCCCCTAAAGCCAAGGCACCTAAAATAGCATCACAAATAGCATGCAGCAGAACATCGGCATCACTATGCCCTAACGCTCCTTTAACTGCAGGAATATTTACACCTCCAAGCCATAGGTCGCGCCCTTCAACCAATTGATGAACATCAAATCCAAATCCTATTCTCATGTCTAATTATCTTTGGGCATTTCAAAAATACCTGTTGGTTGCTCTTTTTCATTACTTCCTGATTTTAACGCATCAAAATCTAAACCTAGGGTAAAACGCAACGTGTTATCAAGTGGATTACGCTGACCAAAAGACACCAAATAAGCGGCATCAATTGTAAATACATTATACCTAATACCTACTCCAAATGTAGCATACTTACGATTACCCTTATATTGGTTCTCGTAAAAATAACCTGCACGAAGTGCGAACTGTTTATCATACCAATATTCCAATCCGGCAGAGATGTTTATCTCCCTCATTTCTTCTTTAAATCCACCCGGAGCATCAGAAAACGACTGTGTCATACCTTGTATTATAGGCACATTGGGACTTTTACCCGATGCTATAACAAGGCTTCCGTTTTTAATCACAGGATTTCCTGATGAATCGTATTCATATACAGGAGGAGTTGGTATGAGTAGCTTATTGAAATCTAATGCTAACGCAATGGTGTTGTACTTATCTATTTCAACTTCACCATAACCTCCAACACGTAAATTAATTGGAATAAAATTTTGATTTTGATCAGTTGTGTAGGTTAGTTTAGATCCTATGTTAGTAATGGCACCGCCAATACCGTAGTTGATTTTATACCCTTGTACTTTGGTTTTGTTTCTATAGTATGCAGTAATGTCTGCTGCGTATGATGTTCCTGCTTTAATACCGCTTTGAGATTGTGTTTGCGCGCCTCCAGCAATATTAGAGTAGATGAATCGGAAAGCAACCCCTAAACTGAAGTTGTCTGATAATTTTTGCGCATAAGCAAGATCAGCGGCCCATTCGCTTGGTGTTGCATTACCTAAACTGTTGCCAGTGACATCTGTAAACTGTATCTCGCCAAGCGAAAAATACCTCAACGAACCACCTAATGAAGCCTTGTCGTTTAATTTACCCATAATGGATAAATAAGACAACGAAACATCTGGAACCAACTCTCGCAACCAAGGGTTGTAGGAAAGAGACACCGTTCCATTTTTTTCATTAAATACCATTTTCGCAGCATTCCAATGTATCGCATTTGGATCGTTTGGTGTTGCAACACCTGCATCACCCATTGCTCCTGCCCTTGCATTTGGGGTAATTAATAGAAAAGGAACTGCTGAGGTGATGGTATTTTGTCGTCCGTCTAATTGCCCTGTAGTAAGTTTAGTTTGCTGTGCACTTAAATTTGTTACAGTTAACCCTGATAATATCGTTACTATGCCTTTAAAATACTTATTCATTTACACTTGATATAATTGCCAAAAATAATGCTTTATATGA
>JBILPP010000140.1:0-5118 GCA_044373765.1 Bacteroidia bacterium | reverse complement strand
ACGCTAAATACGATTTCATTCTGTTGGTTAACAATACAAACTACACCTCGGTGAAAGCTCTCTAATAAACCACCTCTGTATACTTCAACTAAAATTGGATTCATAAATTACAAATGTAAAAGTTATAGTGGGTTTAAATTACCCAAGTGTTGTTCTTATGCTTAAAAATTGAGGCAATATTTCTATGTCAAAACTATTGGATTCCATGTACTCGCCATCTAAATGTGCTTTTAGTTTTTGAGTTGATTGTAGGGATATTTTTTTACACGTTTTGTACTTTAAAAATGAAAGGGGTTTATCTAAATGTTTACCGTTTTCAATTACGGGCAAATACTTTAAACGTTTTAAAAGCGGTAACTTATTAATTATGATTAATTCAAGTAAGCCATCATTTACCTCAGCAAATGGTGCCACTTTAAATCCGCCCCCGTATGTTTTACCATTGGCTACACTTAGCATAAATAAATTGGATTCAATGCATTCCTCATCGGTAACTATTTTTACTTTAGTTTCTTTATAGAACAGTAACAAACTGATAACGGTACTATAATAGGCAGCCTTCCCATGCAACAAATTTTTAGCCATTAATTTTTTTACTACCCAACCATCAAAGCCAATACCAACTCCGTTAATAAAAAGTTTTTGATTACAGATTCCTGCATCAATCTTTTGAGGAGTTGCAAACAATGCGGTTTCAAATTGATGTTGGATTGGATGCTTACCAATAAGTAAGGTAGCAATATCATTACCTGTGCCACAACTAATAATACCAATAGGTATATTGATGGTTTTAAAATGATTGAGGGTGTAGTTAATTGTGCCATCGCCACCCATGATAACCAAATCTGTGAAATTATTTATATGTTGAGGTAGGTTATTGGTAAATGACTGATAATTGAAACCATGTTGTTTAATGAAGTTTTCAAAAGAAGGTAAAAGCTTCAATGGTTTGCCTTTCCCCGATTGGGGATTACAAATAACAGCTATATTTCTAATACCAATCAATAGTTTTACGAATTTAATTGACCTTTTCCTTGACGAATTATATTAACGTCATCTTCGCTGCAATCAACAATGGTTGAAGGGATGTTTCCTCCTGCACCACCATCAATTACACAATCAACTGTATGTTCAAACTTTTCGTGAATTTCTTCCGGGTTTGTCATGTATTCTAAGATTTCATCATCGTGATGAATTGTTGTTACCACTAATGGAATACCTAATTCTTTTATAATAGTTTGTGCAATGGCATTATCAGGTACACGTATACCAATTGTTTTTTTAGTACCGCTAAAGTATTTGGTTACATTATTATTTGCTTTTAAAATAAATGTAAAAGGTCCAGGTAAATTATTTTTAAGTAAGCGAAACACAGCCCTGTCGATAACAGCTGTATAATCAGATATGTTTGACAAGTCAGAGCAAATAAGGGAAAAGTTAACCTTTTCAGGTTTTTTACCTGATAAACGCGCCATTCGTTCAATTGCCTTTTTGCTATCTAACCTGCAAGCCATGGCATAAATGGTATCTGTAGGTAAAATAATTACCCCATCTTTTTGTAAGATGTCCATCACCTTTTTTAGGTCACGCAGGTTTGGATTTTGAGGATGTAATTCTATTAACATACTGCTAAGGTAATACATTGTGTACAAAGCACTAAAAATGTACGGGATTTTTAGCTACCAATTTATATAAGCTGTTTTGTAAAACAGTATTATTAATTGTTAAATGATAACAACTGTTATTAGAATATTGATGTTACTGATTTGATAAATAAAAAAATATTAGATATCTTATCTGTAATAAGATGTTGAATATGAAGTAAAGTATAAATTCAATAATATATCTCTCGGTTTTATTTTATCAGGGCTAATCCTTCTAATGCTGATTTATCATTTGGGGAAATTAACAACACCTTTTTAAATAATAATTTAGCTTGAGGCAATTTACCCATGCGGTAATTAGTCCATGCGTACATCAACATTCCATCATAATCAAAAGGGTAAAGATTTATTACCTTTTCAAATAAAATATATGCTTGTGTATATTTTTTCCGGTTGTAGTATATAACACCTAATTTATAATTAACAGTGCTATTTTTAGGGTCAATTTTTAGTATTGCTTGATATTGTAATATCACGTCATCCCATTTATTTAATACCGCTGCGGGGTATACATATCCCAATCGTGGTTCAATTGCATAAGGCATTATTTGTATTGCTCTTTTATAAAAAATAATAGCATCATTATATGCTCCAGCCATATATTTTAAATACCCTAAACGTAAATTTAATTCATAGGATTTTTCGCTGTATATCTGCATTAATGCTTGGGTAGCTTCATGGTAATTGGCACTTTTCTCTAAAGTATAGCTTCTCTCGAATGCGGTTTGTAGGCTTGTTTCTTGAGCAAATATTGGATTTATACCAATAGTTAACAATATTAGGGTTAAAATTTTCATATGTGTTTTTAAAATATATTTTTTATACCTATAGCTAGTATTATGTATTGATAATTGGCGTTACTTATAGTTTCTATTTTATTTTCTAATTGAAAAATTCCAGCTAAAAGTATGTTTTTTGAAATTTGTTGTGTTACGGATAAAGCATATTTATTACGGGTTATATCAAAAGAATTATGAAGCAAAAATGCATTTTGCTCAGTAAAGTTACGTGTATTGGCTTGTAAATAACTTAAACTTAAATTTAATGATTTAATTGGGGAGTAAGTAAGTCTATAAGAAGTAATGATGTGTGATTTTTCGGTAAGGTAATTGGCATCTATATTAATTATAAGTTTTGTATTGTTTAATGGGTAGTATGTTATTCCCGAAATTATTTGAAGTTGATCTTTATAGTTTAAGTTAGATTTTATTACATCTACTCCAAACAAACAATTTCTGTAAAGTTTACTTGTTCCTAAACCTAAAACGTATTGATCGCCTGATAAAATTTGATTGCCTGATAAATCTGCAGGATAGTTGGTTAGATTATATTCTGCTAAATGCACTATTCCACTGATCTTCCATCCTTTTTTTAATGCAATTGCGCTGTTTAGGTAATATTGTATTTGCGCAATATCTCCATAAAAGCTTTTTTGTCTTAGATAAGTTATCCCATGGTAAGTAAGTATAAACTTTATAGGGAAAGTTGTACCAACAGAAACAAAGTTTAAATTATTATACAGGCTGGTATTGCTGCTAATTTTATTTCCAATATCAAAGTTTACAACATTGATTTTAACCTTATTCTGTTCACTTAATAATCCTTCCTTTAATAATTTGTATTGTATTTTATTACCATGACCATATTGTTTTGTTGCCCAAAAGCAATAAGCTAGTTTCAACAAAACCGAACTATCCGTTGGGTAATCTTGTAATGCATGTTGTAAGTAGGTATGTTGTTTAAATGGTTTATTTAGAATATATGCTGCGTCTGCAGCCATTTCATAAGCCTCATGGTAACCCATATCTATTTTGTGAATACTATCTGTAATCTGTATTACATTGTTCCAACTACCTTTATTGTATTCCTTCTTTAGCAGGCTGTCTGCACCTGATATATAATACACCTGCGAGTTGGCACCAACAAAAGCAAAACATAGTAAAAATAGAATGGTTAGTTTGTGCATGTTATTTTTTGTGCTGATTTATGGTTTGGGTTAATAACAATTTGCATGAGTTTACCATCTTGTATTACTAATTTATAATTACGCTCTTTGGTTTTTAATTTAAAGTTGTACGCTTCAATTTTACTCTCCATTTCTATATACGTAGGTGCTATCATATCGTCTATTTGTTTAAAATTTACTTGATAACTTACCTTTTTAAATAGATAAAATGGAGCAATCATATCTTGAAGCCACAATGAGATAGGGTGGTTAAATAACCCAATATCAATACTGTCTTTTATTATTAGATCAGGATAGTAGCCCAAGAGGATTTTATATGCTGCCAGATAAAAATCAAATAAAAGTGATTTTTTTGAACCATGGTAACTCGTAAAATAAAACGTTGTACCATTATTTACAAAGTAGGCGTATGCCTTAGTTTGACGACAATACAAGTAGGTTTTATTCCATGAATCAACCATGCAATCCCAAGTTATGCTATCTTTATTTCCTGAATTAACGGCTGTTTCAAATGTGATTATTTGGCCAGGCGTAAAATGAAAAGCGTTAATTAATATAGGAGTTTTTATTGGTTGATGAATTTGAGCCCCTTCTTCAGGTATTTCGTTCTCGTGAAATTGATATTTTTCGTTTACCCTGCTTATAAAATGGTTTATCTGATAACTTAAAGTTGCAGATCCAATAAAAGGAGTAGTTTGCATTTGGAAATGCAAATGTGGTTCTGGCGATCTGCCCGAGCTTCCGCAGTTTGCCAACATTTGTCCTGCCCTAACATAATCGTTTAACTGTACAAGTATAGAATTCGCTTTTAGGTGTGATAGTTTACTATATAAGCCTTCAGCATGTTTAATTACAATACTATTTCCCCAGTTTTCTGTCAAATCAACATCTCCAATCTTATTATCTTCTATACCATCAGCAATTTTTACCACATACCCATCTGCAGGCGCAAGTACCGGTAAATTATAACAGTAAAAGTCTGTAACAGATGTACCGAGTGATTTAAAAGTATGTTTAGTTTCATCCACTACTACAAAATCTATTGCCTCACTCCAATTTTCTTTATGTGTAATTTTACCATGATACCCTTGAGAAACAAACCATTCTCCAAAAAATGGTAATTGGATATTAATCCATTTACTGTTTTTGAAGCGTGTGACATTATTAGAATAATTGTACTTGTTTTTTTCGGGCGAAAAATGCTGAAAGTTTACAGGAATTAATCTGTGCAGGTATGTTCTTTGACTTAATAACATCAGTACAATTAAAACAGTAATAACAAATGGTAACGAATACAATGGAAGTTGGTATATGACTAGAATCCCATTAAATCCACTTATCAATACTCCAATAATGGGCATAGATATGATGGCTAAAATAAATGAGGCACGTGAAGGTATGAGATAAAAACCTCCTAATGCTATTGCTGTAAGTATAAAGTTAAATCCGATGTAACTATAATAAAGTTGAGAGAATTCTCCCGACAAG
>JBILPP010000139.1:0-5145 GCA_044373765.1 Bacteroidia bacterium | reverse complement strand
ACTCATGCCACTTTCTTTGTTTAACGCGTTTAATCCAGTTGAAGTAGTTGGTGGCAAATCAAATGCTTCTGTTCCATCTGTACGCGATGTAGAAACACCTTGGTTTGCAGAGTAACCTAATCCCCTACGGGCAAATGTGCTCCATATTAATGAGCTATCTGCACCATTGTTATTCATTTTATCCGCAGCTAAAATGGCATCACGTGCATCTGTAAAACCAGGGTTACAAGGCTGTAATTTTAACCCATCAATAACCAATTGTAAAGCACGGTTATTACCGCCTTTACCCGTATACAAGTTGCTGTCGTAGCCATATTTATCAATTAAATTCCAATACATATCATACAACATACTGCACCAAACAGAACCTACGCCATGCGGAATAGCAGCTGTTTTAACCGAGTTGTATGTAAATGGATTGGTGGTCATGTTGCGGCTGTAACGGTAAGTGCGTATACCTAAACCAGATATTGGTTGGTAGCTTAACCATGTTCCTACGCCACGTGCACGCTCTACAGAATCCATTGCACCATGTGTTAGTACCAGTCCAAAAAAGTCGCTCCAGCCCTCTCCTGCTTGTTCTTGGTTTGATAAACAATTAGAGTTTGCCGCTCCACCAGTTAAACGGGTAGAAATACCATGACCAAATTCGTGAGCAATTACAGCATTATCCATATCGCTATCATATACACCACTGTAATCTATTTCAGGATTTAAAGAAACAAATACACTGTCTCTTAATAAACGTGCTTTTAAAGAATCTCCAAAAACCTTAGAAATCATGATAGATGGAATGACAATATCTGCTGAAGGATTACCCGTCATTTGATATGGAGCATTTGTACTTGAGTTAACCACAATGGCCATGATAGCTCCAGCATTTTGTGCGTTTCTTACTTTGGTAGGAAAATTACAAGTACCTCTATCTATTAACACCACCTTGCCAGCATAATCGCCCACAAAAGTATTACAACCTAATTTATTGGTGCTGCCATCGTTAACCAGGATCAATTCTTTTCTAACCATATTAAATGTTCTGCTTCCAAATGCAGCAAGCACAGCAGAAGTAGAATCGTCTCTACTGTTGTCAATAAATTTTGCATAAGGTGTTGGCAATGCTACTCCTGTTCTTGGCCAAAGGTACATTTGCATGCGTGGCTTTTGTCCATCAGGTGGGGTTGCAAAATTCGCATTTCCAGTACCACTTCCATCTTGTGCATCAGCACTTACTGCATCATTTCCAACTCCACCGCGGCCATAATTATTTAATTGAAAATTACCCGATTCTTCATCAAATCCGTAATGGTACATTACATCATGCATAAAATTATTCCAAACAAAAATATTGGTAATGGCAGCGTTTAAATTGCCTTTGTTTGAACCCAACATGTCATAAGGAAAATCAAAATTTAAGTTAGCACCTCCATCGGGGCTATATCCTGCAATGTTGTTGTTATCTTGATCTTCAGAAGCGTATGCATTGTTACCTGCAGTTATGGTGTATTCAGCACCAGAAACAGCATCCGTATCGTGCCATCCATAAGGCGAAGCCAAAGAATCGCTTGGGTTTACCATTAATTTACGGTTACCATGCAATGGACTCTCAACACCTAAGGGTAATGAGTTATATGTTGCACCATCACTGCCTTTTTTTGTTAAGGTACCTGTTGTAGTATGTTTGTTATTTAATTTTGTTGAAACAAACGTTGCTGCATGTTGATGTTGTTGGTTATTGCAACTTACACTCCAGTTGTTTTTATCAATTACCACACCGTTACTGGCATCAACCCTAACGTTCCACCAATTGTTGGTTTTAGCATCAAGCCAATTGGTGTTGTATGTTAATTTCAAGACACCTGCTTCGGTTAGGTAATAATACAATTGTACACGAATGGGTTCTGTAGAAACCGCCTCATCTTTTAAAGTAAGTTTATGATCAACCAAAGGGAATGAAGTCTTAGCCAATACCGCAGGGGCTTGTATTGCCAAATGATTGGCCGTTGCATAAACAGCAGTGTTTGGTGTTACAACTACTTTAAGTGCTTGCGCCTTAACAGCAATATTTTTTACAAAACTTTGGTTAAAAGTAACAGTTTGGTTGTTTTTAAAATGGATACTTCCTACGCCATTAAATACCTCAACACCTTGATATTTCTGGCGAAAGTAAACATGGGTAACGCCATTGTGTTTGGTGGTGTATTGATTGGTGATGATAATTTGCTCAACATCAGTAGGTGTAAAGCCTTGCATCAGCAACGCGCTTTTTATTTTTGTTTGAGTAGTTTCTTGTGCCTGAACACCCAGTGTTAATAGGGCACCTAATAGTAGTGTATATAGTTTATTTTTCATTGCGTAATATCAAAGTTATTAAAATATTAATGCCGAACAAATATTAAAGCACTTTAAAGATAATATGACAAAAAACCCCGATACACATTGGCATCGGGGCTTAAATAATTTATAAACATTTAGGCTAAAGTGATTTTAATTACAGCTTAAACCTTATGTATAACATTAAAGTAAATAGGCGTTTACCATTGCAATTGGTGTTATAAAAAACCCAATTGAAGTTTGGCACTTTCACTCATTAAATCTTGACTCCAAGCAGGATCGAAAGTAATTTTCACTTCCACATTATTGACGCCTTCAATGGTAAGCAGCTTCTCTTTTATTTCTGCAGGCATACTTTGTGCAGCCGGACAAAAAGGCGAAGTTAACGACATAACAATTTCTATATCTAAATCATTGTTTACGTTTACTTCATATATTAAACCCAACTCGTAAATGTTTACGGGTATTTCAGGATCGTACACCGTTTGTATAACCTGAATCGCTTCGTTTTGAACATCAACAAAGTTTTTGGTTGGTTTAGTCGTTTCTTCCATAACTATTTATTGGCTTTCGCCCTTTATATATTATCTATTTAAAATTTAAAACAGTGCTAGGCACCTTTAGTTTTAAAGGCCAGAGCATATAATTTCATTTGCTTAATCATATTTGCAAAACCATTGCTGCGTTGGCTTCCAATCATGCGGCTCATGCCAATTTTTTCAATAAAAAACAACTCACTGTTTAAAATCTCATCAGGTGTTTGTGCGTTCCAAATACTCCATAATAAATACACCAAGCCTTTTGTAATTTCGGTGTTGCTATCGGCTTCAAAATATACTTTGCCATCAATAAACGTAGGAAAAACCCATACTTTACTTTGGCATCCTTTAACTATATAGTTTTCAGTTTTATGTTCATCGGGCATGGCAGGCAGTTTTTTACCTAAATCCATTAAGTAAAATAAAGTGCTTTCCATATCGCCTTCAAACAGCGAAAAGTTATCTATAATTTCATTTTGTATATCGGTTGTAGTCAAGGTAATTATCTGTTTGAAAATTTAACAATTGAACTTAGCGCCTGAAGCAAAACATCTACTTCTTCTGTAGTATTATAAAGTGCAAACGAAGCTCGCACCGTACCTTCTAGGTTAAAACGTTGCATTAAAGGTTGTGTACAATGATGCCCTGTCCTAACGGCAATCCCCTTAGCATCCAACATCATACCTACATCAAAATGATGCATGTTATTAATGGTAAACGATTGTACCGATACCTTATTTTTAGCCTCACCAACCAAGGTTATTGCATTATTATTTACTAGGTTTATTTGATTTACACCATCAACAAAATGCTTTAACAAATGATCTTCGTGTTTGGCTATATTTTCTTTACCTAACTCATTCACATAATCTAATGCAAATTTAAAAGCAATTACACCACCAATATTGGGTGTACCAGCTTCAAACTTGTAAGGAATTTCGTTATAGGTTGTTTTCTCAAATGTTACGTCTTTTATCATTTCGCCACCACCTTGATATGGAGGCATAGCCTCTAACAACTCACGTTTACCATACAATACTCCTACTCCGGTTGGGCCATATAGTTTGTGTGATGATATGGTTAAAAAATCGCAATCTAATGCCTGTACATCAACTTGCATATGCGAGCAAGCTTGTGCACCATCTAACAAAACCACAGCACCCACTGCATGGGCTTTTTGTATAATTTCTTTAACCGGGTTAATGGTTCCAAGCGCATTACTTACCCATACACAAGCCACAATTTTTGTTTTGGTTGATAGCAGTTTATCAAACTCCTCCATCAACAATTCACCCGAATTATTTATTGGAGTAACTTTTAGGATGGCTCCTTTTTCTTCACAAATCATTTGCCATGGCACTATATTACTGTGGTGTTCCATGGTGGTAATCAAAACCTCGTCACCTGCATTTAAATTGGCTTTACCCCAAGTTTGTGCTACCAAGTTTATGCTTTCTGTTACACCTTTAGTAAAAATACACTCGGCTTCTTCTTTGGCATTTATAAACTGTTGTATGGTTTTACGTGTTGCTTCAAAGTACTCGGTTGATCGGGCAGCTAACGTATGCGCTGCTCTATGAATATTGGCATTATCTAACTCATAATAACGTTGCAATGCATCAATAACCTGTTTGGGCTTTTGCGTGGTTGCAGCATTATCAAAATACACCAAAGGTTTACCATTAACTTCTTGATGAAGTATGGGAAACTGAGCGCGTATATGAGTGATGTTGTTTAGCATTTGCTTTTATTTTATTTAATAATATTTAACACTGATTTTGTGTTTTTGTTGGCACACATCATTTAATAAAACGTTTGTACACCAATGATTTTTCACCGAAGTTAATAAGCAGCCCCACTTTGTGTTTTGAGGCTTTAAGGTAATTAACAACTTGGCTATGATTAGCTCTTACTAAGAACTCTTGGGCTTTTAGTTCCAACACAATGGAGTCGTACATGATAAAATCAGCTACATATCTTCTATTTAACCGCTGCCCTTTGTATATTACTTGGTAAGGCACTTCTCTTTGGTAAGGTATGTTTAACAACTGAAATTCTATTTCCAAGGCATCTTGATAAACAGCTTCCAAAAATCCATTCCCTAATTCGTTATACACATTCATGCAAGCACCAATAATTTGATACGTCTCTTCTTTTAAAGGAAACGTTTCATATTCACTCATCGGTTCTTCAAGTATGTCCATAATCTATTAGAATTTATAAAATCTTACTCCTTCTTAAATCCTACCTAATCTGTGTCTACTCCATCCCCTCA
>JBILPP010000138.1:0-5151 GCA_044373765.1 Bacteroidia bacterium | reverse complement strand
ACGTTTGGATTACCGCTTGTTTATGCTTCTTCAGCAGCTACTTATGGTGGTGGAGAACATGGCTATGATGACGATGAAACCAAGTTGGATTTATTACAACCGCTTAATTTATACGGCCACTCCAAAAACGATTTTGATAAATGGGCCATTGCACAAGATAAAAAACCATACTTCTGGGTTGGACTTAAGTTTTTTAATGTATACGGACCTAACGAATACCACAAAGGCAGAATGGCAAGTGTAGTGCTACATGCCTTTAAACAAATACAACAAACAGGAGAAGTAAAATTGTTTAAATCGCACAACCCTAACTACCAGGATGGCGGACAGTTGCGCGATTTTATATACGTTAAAGATGTTACAGATGTTTGTTTGTTTCTAATGACCCACAGAAAACATAGTGGTATTTATAACTTAGGGAGTGGTAAAGCGCGCACATTTAATCATTTGGTAGAAGCTATTTTTGTAGCCCTTAATAAAACACCAAACATCTCCTTTATAGATACCCCCATAGATATAAGAGATAAATACCAATATTTTACTGAAGCCAATATGGCAAAACTAAAAGCCGTTGGATACACCCCAAATTTCGCGAGCATAGAAGAAGGTGTTACTGATTACGTGAAAAACTATTTGATTCCTAACACAAGGATTTAAAACCTATTGAAAAAAGGCATACGTTTATATTGGATTTTATTTTTTGCAGGCTGCTTAGCGCTTGTTGGGCTGGGCATGTATGAACAGCAACAAATTAAAAATGCAGATAAACAACTACAACAAGGTTATGAAAAAACACAGCGTATTATACGTGCAAAAGAACTTGGTTTTGTAGAGCTTATTCAAAACGAGTTGGTCATGGACTCGTCTAACCTGCAACGTAACTGGAGTAGCTTAACCAAGCTTTTAAAAAAAGAGCAGTGTAACTTGTTTGTCACCCAAAACGATACCCTAAAGTATTGGAGTGATAATGAAATAAATTACAAACAAATTAAGTTTAAAGAAAATAGTTACCATAACTTTATAAAAGCTCCTAATGGTTGGTATTTGGTATACAAGCAAAATAGAGGAACATATACGTATGTTTTTACCTATTTGGTTAAACATAACTTTGCATATAAGAACCAACACCTGCAAAATAAATTTAGTGCAGCGCTGAGTTTTTTAGAAGATGCCATTGTAATTAAAACAAAGATAAACGAGAAGTACACCGATATTTTTTCTATTGATGGTAAGTACCTGTTTTCCCTTCAAATATTTGCCGTAAAAGAATCAACCAGCAATTGGCTATTTATAACCATGTTGGTGCTGCTGATGTATTGCATTTTGTTTATACATGTGTTGGTGAGGTATTACATACGCATTTACCCTTTATTAACTAGTGTAGTATTTTTTGCGGTATTTATCTGGATGCGTTCGGCAAGCACTTTATACAATATACCACATTTTGTTTACGACATCAAATTGTTTAATGCGGGTATTTATGCATCTTCGGTTTGGTTCCCTTCGCTAGGAGATTTATTAGTGGATTCTGGAATTATTTTATGGTATTTTATATTACTTGAGAACCGAAAAAACCACATTAGGGTTAAACACGCTAAGGGAACTATTTGGCCAGTTATTGGTTATGGTATTTTATGTGTATTTGCTTCAGATGCGGTATTTAGTGCCATTAAAAGTTTAACCATCGATTCTCAAATTTCGTTTGATATTACCCAAATATACTCCATCAACATCTTTACTTATTTTGCTATTACCGTTTGCATTTTACAATTATTGGTGGTGTATTTTATTAGCAGAAATTTTACACGTGCCATTAAAAAATATGAAGGACCGCGACTGTGGATTTGGCTAATTACAATAAGCATTACATTGTTATATTTACTAATAGCCAATAAAGTTTTTGAGCATGATATTTTCAGATATTGGTCAGTTCTCTCTTTGGCATCAGTATTTGTTGTTTTTAAATTGTTTACTCCTAAACTCAATCGTTTTCAGCAATACTTTATTGTAATTGTAATTATTTCTAGTTACAGCGCATTAAGCATATGGCATTGGCACAATGTACGCGAACGCGATAACAGAAAACTATTTGCAGTAAAACAAATTTCACAAAACGACATAACCAACGACTACTTTTTACGTGGTATCGATAGAAAGCTAAAACGAGACAATTACATCAAAACATATTTCGATAGTCCGTTTATAATTAAATCACAATTTGAAAAACGAGTACGTCAATTATACTTTACAGGATACTTAAGTAAATTTGATGTACAGTTACTAGATTATGATTCATCTGGCAATCACTTTAAAGAACGTAATGAATTAAGTTATTACCAAGCCAATAAACTTTACAATAAGCAACGCCTTGAATCTTTTGCAGAGTCGTTTAGGTACATGCAAAACAGTGGCGACATAAAAGGCTACATTGGTAAATTTATGATTAGGGATGGTAAAAAAAGAATTGGGTATTTATTTATTATTCTAAAACCTAAATTAATACAAAACGAAAACAGGTTTGACGAGATTTTAGTAGAAGGCAACACCGCAAACAGAAGCAAAAACAATGAATATTCTTACGCAGTTTATAAAGACAAAAAACTAGTTTATCAGAGTGGAGATTACGCATACAGCATCATTAACACTTGGGGCGAAACAGATAATAAATTTAAGTTTTTTGACGAAAACAATTATAGCCATTTATTATTTACAGATGCACAACCATTAACCGTAGTGGTAAGCAAACCTGCCAATAACTTAAGCCAGGTTATTGGTTTGTTCTCGTTTATTTTTACGTGTTGCACAGTGGTATTAATTATGGTACTGGTGCTGTTTATTTTCTTGAATGCACAAGCGCTAAAACGCTCTTCTCTTACCAATAACAATATTATTTCTTGGCTTAGGAATAGTTTACTCAAATTAATGATGATGGATGCCAATCAAATTATTTTGATTAGAACACGCATCCAAACATCTATCATCTTCATCGTTTTCACCACACTTATATTCAGCTCCTATTTTACTATACGCTTTACAATTGATAAGTATAACATGCGCCAAACCGACCGTTTGATGAAGAAGTTGCGCAACATTGTTATCAATATAGAAAACGAACGTATAACCAATTTAAAGGGAAGAATAATAGAAGGCGAAACAGAAGCATTTATCAACCAAATTGCAGACTTTTACGATACCGATATTTCTTTGTATGACACCAAAGGCGAGGTAATAGCATCAAGCATAAGCAAACTTTATGACGAGCAAATAATAGGCCCCAAAATGCATCCACAAGCCTATTTCCACTTGAACCATTTACGCGAATCACAATATAGCCAAAATGAAAAAATTGGAGACCTTACATTTCAAGCGGCTTATGCTCCTATATTTAACTCCCGCAGCGAAGTAGTAGGATATTTGCAACTCCCTTATTTTAGCAAACAAATTGATCTATTAAGCGAAATCTCATCGGTAGTAATTGGATTTATTAATCTTTACGTATTGCTATTTATTATAATTGTGGTGATAGCCTATTGGGTTTCAAGGAATATTTCCTACCCGCTTACATTAATTCAACAACGCTTATCTAGCACTACCTTAGGGCATAGTAATGAGCCCATTTTATGGCAACGAGATGATGAAATAGGTGAATTGGTTAAACAATACAACCGCATGATTGCAGAGCTAGATGCCAGTGCACGTAAGCTTGCAGAAACCGAAAGACAAGGAGCTTGGCGAGATATTGCAAGGCAAATTGCGCATGAAATTAAAAACCCGCTAACACCAATGAAACTTAGCGTACAGCACTTACAGCGGGCTTATGCTAACAATGATAATAACATCGGAGATAAAATCACACGAACCTCCAACTTATTAATCGCTCAAATTGATGTATTGGCTGAATTAGCCAATGAGTTTTCATCATACGCAAAGATGCCTGCTCCCACCTATGAAAACATTAAATTAAAAGATACTTTATCGCAATTGGTTGATTTGTACTCGCAGGGAAATGAGCATAAAATAAGTTTACATTGTGCCGAAAACTTAACCATATCTTTTGATGCAGGTTACTTTAATCGGACCATATCAAACTTATTAAAAAATGCAATACAGGCAATGCCTGAGTACCAAATTGGTGAAATACAAATTGATGTGATTGACCACAATGAAAACATTAAAATTTTCGTTAAGGATAATGCATCTGGTATGACAGAAGAACAAGCTAAAAATGTATTTACACCTTACTATAGCACTAAAATTAGTGGTATGGGACTTGGCTTGCCTATAGTAAAAAACATGATAGAAAGTGGTGGTGGTAGTATTTCATTTACAACACAACTGGAAGTAGGCACCGAATTTTGTATTACTTTACCAAAACAACAACATGTGGCATGATGAAGCTCATGTGGTTATGGGTGGTATTGGTGCTCACCATTTACGTTAGTAAAGCACAACAAAGCGGAAGCTACCGTGCCAAAATCATTACGGTAAATGCAGATAGTTTTCTAGTTGATACCCATGTTATTGTGCAAAGCAGTGTAATTATTTTTGCAGATAATAACATGCTATTAAAAGAAGGCCTTGATTACCAAATCAATTATTTTAGTGGCTATTTAAAAGTTAATCAAGCTTTTAAAAACAAACCCCTACAGGTAAGTTATAAAACACCCAATATTAATTTAAAACAAGTTTACAGCAACAAATCGAGAACCCTACAAATACCCGAAATTAAAGGTAATCGTTATGATTTAGGATACGCCCCTACCGCAAATACCAGAATTGATTTATTTAAAAACGATGGTTTAAAATTAAATGGATCCATAAGTCGTGGATTAGGTTTTGGCAACAACCAAGACATCGTATTAAATGCCAATTTAAATTTACAAATGGCTGGTAAACTGAACAATGATATTGATGTGCTTGCCGCAATAAGTGACGATAATAACCCAATACAACCTGAAGGGAATACGCAACAACTGCAAGACTTTGACCGCGTTTTTGTGCAATTAGCAAAGGATAATACTTCCTTAACTGTAGGTGATTTTGAAATGATGAGGCCAACAGGTACTTACTTCATGAATTATTACAAAAAATCAAGAGGTGCACAATTTAACACCATGTTTAATGCAGGTAAAAAGGGCTCAATAAATATTG
>JBILPP010000137.1:0-5177 GCA_044373765.1 Bacteroidia bacterium | reverse complement strand
ATGTTGGAATAGTAATAACCGAAAAAGGTGAACCTGTACGTTTTATACATAGCAGCACAAGCGAAGGGGTTAGGATTGATAACCTAAATGCCTCGTATTACCGCAACCGTTATGTTAAATCGGTACGAATTCCTGAGTTATACCGTTGATAATATTCCAATTGATTTATTTTGTAAAGTTTGGATGATTGCAAACCTGCCTAAATGCTAAATTTTAGATAGATATGAAAACAATTCTTACATTTTTAACGGCCATTATTTTAGGCCCATTATCAGTTTTTTCTCAAGGGCAAGTGTATGTTAGTAAACCAATTATTGAAGTGAGCGGAAGTGCAGAAATGGATGTTTCACCAGATGAAATATATGTGAGTGTGACCCTTCGCGAATTTATGATTGAACGCAAAAAACAACCTATTGCAAACATAGAAAAAGACTTTAAGGAGGTAATAAACAGTTTGAAAATAGACAATAAGTTACTCTCACTAGAGGGTGTTTATGGTACTTTCGATTATGATTATAAAACACAAAAGCGGGGTGATTTTTTAAACGCTAAAACCTGTATTATTAAATTTTCTGATATGGATAAGTACAACCAATTGGTGATGATGCTAGATAAAAAAGGTATTGAAAACATACACATACAACGCACTGGCCATAGTAAAATGGAAGAGTACAGACGAAAAGTAAAGGTGGAAGCATTAAAAGCAGCCAAAGAAAAAGCTGATTTATTGCTTGCTGCAATAGGTAAACAAACTGGTGAAGTTCAATTAATTCGTGAAAGGGATAATAACATGGGGCACATGCAACCCATGTATTTAAAGTCTAATGTAGCCATGGATTTAAATAACGAATCGGGTGGACAACCGATTGAAATGCAAAAAATAAAATTACGTTACGAAATAGATGCCCACTTTTTAATAGCCAACTAAAACATGCAATTTGGTTTTGAACGTTGCCCATACTGCGGCAATACCAATGGATTTATATACATACATGGTCATTACCAATGTAAAGTGTGTAACCAAAACGTAATGCCATGTTGCGGGGGCGAGCAAGAATGTGAAACTGACGATGCTAAAACTGAATCGTAACTTTTATTATGATACTGTTTGCTGTTGCATCAAGGTGTAATAGCTCACCATCCAATACCACAAAATCTTTCTCGTGTAGGTTGTTTGTTTGTTGGTTCTGCTGCATGGTTATTTCTCCTTTTGCTACATAAAGGTAAATAAAATCTGTACTCTCTGGTATTTGGGTTGATTGTTTTGCAGACAATAAAACAACATCAACATGGGCTTTAACCTCTGGCTTAAACATCACATTAAAATCGGTTACCTTACCAACAGCAGTTGTTTTCCAAGCCCCATCAAACAAATGGGGAATAAGTGGCTGTAAATGATGCGTAACCTCGTTGTTGTGTGTAATGCTTAGTTTTCCCTGCAATAACATGATAATGCGTTGATAGCCCTTTAAATCAGTAAATGACGAGGTTGCTGTTTCGACAGTTGCAGTGCTAATTCTAAATAAAAAGTCTCGTTTAGCATAATCTGCATCAACAGGAAAAATAAATAAGGGTGTGGTTGTACCGCCACTCCAATTGGCAGTTTGTTGTTGGTTTTGTTTAATTATTTGCATCATTCAGCAAGGCTAACATTTCTTTTACTTGGTTAGGTGCAAACCAATTTTGTGGTGCTTCTTTTTTAAACCAAGTAATTTGTCGTTTGGCATAATTACGGCTATGTTGTTTTATTAAATCAATGGCTTTGTCTATGCTATGTTCGCCTTTAAAATAATCAAACAGCTCTTTGTATCCTACTGTTTGCAAAGCGTAATTATCTTGGTAAGGCAGCATTTTTTCAACTTCTTTTAGCAAACCCTCTTGCATCATTACCTCAACACGCTTATTAATTCTATCATATAAAATATCTCTTGGCAAATCAACCACCACCTTTACTACTTTAAAGTTTCGGGCATGTTTTTTTCTATTGGCTTCAAAACCTTGCTGCATGGCTATTGCCACTTCAATGGCGCGCATAACACGTTGTGGGTTTTGTATTTCTGTTTGATGGTATAATGTATCGTTTATATCCAATAATTTTTGCTGTAGAGGTGTAATGCCATCCTGAGCATAAAGTGCATTTAATTCATTACGTAAGGTTTCATCTGCTTTGGGCATATCATCCAAACCATCAATTAATGCTTTAACATATAAACCACTTCCGCCAACTGCTATCACCACATCATGCTGCTTAAATAACTCATCTAGTTTAGCCAAAGCATCACGCTCAAAATCTCCAGCAGAGTAGGGTTGGTGTATGCTTAAATGACCTATAAAATGGTGTGATGCAAGAGCCAATTCATCGGTAGTAGGTTTAGCGGTTCCGATACTAATTTCTTCGAAAAACTGCCTGCTATCGGCCGATATAATTTCGGTATTTAACTGTTGTGCCAGTTTAATTGCAGTAGCCGTTTTGCCTACTGCAGTTGGGCCAAGTATACATAGCAGTGTTTTGGTCATCTATTTTTTTTATAATTTTTAAGGCATTTGAATTGGGTGGGCAAGCAGGAGCAAAATTTGGTACGATACAAACTACCCCACATGTTTTTTAAGTTTTAACACCACATATTTACTAGTAGGTGTGTTGCTTTTATCAGCTACAGAATTAATGGGTACCAATACATTTGTTTCAGGGAAGTAGGTGGCACAACATTGTTCAGGAATATTGTATGCAACGATCATAAACTTATGTGCTACGCGCTCTACACCATCGTGGTAATTGTATAAATCTACCACATCTCCAGCCTTGTAACCTAGTTTAGTAATGTTCGATTCGTTCATTAAAATCACCCTACGCTCATTGTATATCCCGCGGTAACGGTCATCTAATCCATAAATGGTGGTGTTAAATTGATCGTGGGTACGTATGGTCATCATCAACAATTCATCATCAGCCAATTTATTAAAAGTTAATTGTCCCACATTAAAGTTAGCCTTACCTGTAAAGGTGTTAAACTTACCCTCCCGAGATCCATTAGGCAAATAAAAACCACCTGGCTCGCGCACTCGCATGTTGTAATCTTCAAATCCTGCAATGGTTTTTTCTATTGCATCGCGCACATGGTTATAGTGCCGTTGGTATAAGTGCCAAGGTGTTTGGGTTTTATTACCAAATGTAGCCTGAGCCAACTTGCTTACAATAACTGTTTCGCTCAACAACAGATTGCTTACTGGTTTTAAACTTCCTTTACTTAACTGCACCACACCCATAGAATTTTCGCAGCTTACAATTTGCACTTCGCCATCCGCATTTACATCTTTATCGCTTCTGCCAAAAGTTGGAAGTATCAAAGCTTCTTGTCCAGTAATTAAATGGCTGCGGTTTAATTTGGTACTAATTTGTACGGTAAGGCTACAATTAGTTAGTGCTTCGGCAGTATATTTGGTATCTGGTGTGGCTGATAAAAAGTTGCCACCCATAGCAATAAATACTTTACCCGGTTCATTGTGCATCACTTTAATGGCATCTACCACATCATATCCATGTTTGTATGGCGCGTTGATGTTAAACGCACCATTTAATTTATCTATAAATGCTTTTGATGGCTTTTCGTAAATACCCATGGTTCTATCGCCTTGCACATTGCTATGCCCGCGAACAGGGCAGGTGCCTGCACCGGGTTTGCCAATACTGCCTTTTAAAAGCAACAGGTTTACTACTTCTTTAATGGTATCAACGGCATTTTTGTGTTGGGTTAAACCCATGGCCCAACAGGCAATTATTTTCTTTTTATGCTTTATGGCATCCGTGGTTTTAATGATGTCATCAATAGAAATACCGCAAGCCTCACTTAATTCATTAAGGTTATATTGATGGAAAGCGTCTTTTAATTGCTCATAACCATAGGTATGATTTTGTATAAAATCTAAATCAAATACCGAACCTGGATTTTTTTGCTCTTCATCCCAAAGCAGTTGTTCTATAGCTTTTAAAAGCGCTAAATCGCCATTAATTTTTACCTGTAAATAAATATCGGTTAACTGCGATTTTATACCCAAAACCCCATTTAGTTTTTGCGGATTATTAAATCCCATTAACCCCGTTTCTTTAAGTGGGTTGATGGAAATAATGGTGCAACCGTTTGCTTTTGCTTTTTGTAACGCACTTAACATACGGGGGTGATTGGTGCCTGGGTTTTGCCCTAATATTATAATGACTTCCGCCTCGTAAAAATCTTCTAATTTAACTGATCCCTTACCAATACCAACACTTTCGGTAAGTGCGACACCGCTACTTTCGTGGCACATGTTGCTACAATCGGGTAAATTATTGGTGCCAAATTCGCGTACAAAAAGTTGGTATAAAAAGGCTGCTTCGTTACTTGTTCTTCCTGATGTATAAAAAATAGCATCGTCAGCGGAAGGCAAATTATTGAGCTTTTCTGCAATTAATGCAAAGGCATTTTCCCAAGTAATGGGAGTATAGTTTGTGGCATCTTTAGCCAAATACATGGGTTGTGCTACGCGACCTTTTTTGCCAATTTCATAATCGTTTAAATTGGCAAGTTGAGCTACACTGTTTTCTTCAAAAAACTTTGCCCATAATGCTTTAGTTGTGGCTTCTTCGGCAATGGCTTTAGCTCCGTTCTCGCAATACTCTGCAATGGGCGAGCGCTCATCATCTGGGTCGGGCCAGGCGCACCCAGGGCAATCAAATCCGTCTTTTTGGTTTACCTTAAGCAAAGCGTTTGTGCCTCTTATGGGCCCCATTTCGCTAAACACATGCCTTACTGCAGAAATAACAGCAGGAATACCAGCAGCAGTTTCTTTAGGTTCGGTAAGTTTTATATCCAAAAACGCTTCTGGGTTTTCAGGATTTGGATTGTTGTGCGCCATGATTCAAAAGTAATGAAAAATTAAAGTATAAAATCATGATGTTATTTCTTGTTTTCTGATATACCCGACATGTGTTTATGGCGTTCATTCCTCCATTTTTTGTGCATCAGTAACCTACGGCCCTTAACAGCAAATACCACTTAAATGTATAGTTGTGAAAATATTCCTGACATCATATTTATACTTGGCGGTTAACAGTGTGCGTTGGGATTGGGGTAATTATCACTTTGGTCTTCGAAGGTATTATCTAAACAAACAAAATCTTTTTCAACTAATAAAAACAG
>JBILPP010000136.1:0-5185 GCA_044373765.1 Bacteroidia bacterium | reverse complement strand
GGTATCGGTTTAAATAATAAATAGGCGGAAGCTAAAACCAACCCTGCGGAAGTAGCATTAATACCTTCAATCGCATTTTTTATAGGAGAATAATTTTTTACTTGGGCCCAAATGGGATATACAAAGAAGATTAATAGGATACCTGGCAAAAAAATAGCAACTGTACCAATAACACCTCCAACAACTTGCCCCCAAATACCCCATTCATTCAATGCCATGGCACCGGCATATGCACTAAAACTGAATACCGGCCCTGGTGTTGCTTGTAAAATTCCTACACCCGCCAAAAAAGTATTAGGTTCGATGTAGTGCTTAAACTCTACAAATTGATTGTACATCATTGGTATAAGTACGTGGCCACCTCCAAAAACAATACTGCCAAAACGATACGTGTTTTCAAACAATAAAAAGGCTTTGTTCTTGGTTAAAGCACCTAATATTGCTGCAAATAAAAATACGCCAACAAACAAAAAAAAGTTTTTCCAAAGTACATTTTTTATCGGCTTAACATCCCGATAATTTGCCTTATTAATTTGGGAAGATGCAAATCCCCCAACCATAAGTATAATTGGGAAAACCAAAGGCGTTTCGATAACAATTGCTAGTACCGCAGATAAAACCATTAAAACCCAATGGTGAGTTCTTTTAACAAACAAATTCTTGATTTGATAAGCCGCATATATTATGAAACCAACAGCCATAGGTTGCAAGTACTTTAAAAAATCAAGTCTAGGATTGGTTATGTCAAGTAATGACAAGAGTATAGCAAAACTTAACATCAGTATACTTGCTGGCAATACCCAAATAGCTAATGTGATAAAAGCTAAACCAGGCCCGCCAATACTGTATCCTATAGCCGTAATGGTTTGAGTTGATGTTGGCCCTGGCAACATACTGCATAAAGAATTCAGCTCTTTTAACTCCTCTTCGGTTACATGATTTCGTTTTAATACAAAAACCTTATGGAACTGAGTAAAATGCATTTGAGGCCCCCCAAAAGCAGTTGCCGCCAATTTTAATACATCCAATAGATATAATAGAATTTTGATTTGCTTATGTTTTTTCAACATGAAGATACTTTGTAAATCTATATTTAACCTTACCTACACCAAAGCTAACAAAATATTTGTAGTTAATAAAAGTAAAGCCATATCTATTTTTTACTTTATATTAATTTGGAGTGTGGCTGGCTCAGCTCAAACTCTTGCAAGCGCTCACATAACTGCTTTTTAGTAAACACTCTAGGGAAATTAACTACCCTACAAAAGCTGTTTACAATTTAATATTTTAAAGATGACTAAGAGAAATTACTTAATAAGATTTACGGATGGTATGATGACCTATCATAATCCCTGCCGAGGTTAATTTTAGCTAGCTGTTCTTGTGCACACGCAAAAGACAATAAAAATGAAGCAAGCATTAAACCATTTAGCGTATAGCGCAATCAGGGACAATGGTCTTACTGAAGGTTTATCTTTTCAAAATAATTATTAGGTGTGTGTTTAAAAGTATCGTAAATAATTAAGTTATTTCCTATCAATAATTTAAGGTGATTAATAATAAAAAAGCTAATACTATCGTAGGTATTGGATTTGATGTGAATGTTTAGTTACTAAACGATGTTACTTAAAGCTTTTTTATTAAAATTTATTATTATGATATTAACGTTTAAATCCTTGAAGTTTTATTTGGGTGAGCCTGCGTTTAGTGTCTTCGGCAAAATCTCCATTCATCATCCAATCATAGTATCCAAAATCGGTCTTAAATACTTCTTGTACCAATTTACCCTTATGCTTACCAAAATTAAAAACAGGAATACCATCCTTATTGTAGATAATGCGCCCTGCTAAATCAACGTTCTTATCCTGTTTGGTAAAGTTGTGTAGAAACTCTACATCGTTTTCAAGGTTTTCATATCGTTCAATTTGGGCCTTTAACACCTCAAGCGTAGCTACAGTATCTGCCTCGGCACTGTGGGCATTAATCAATTCTTTGTTACAATAAAACTTATATGCAGCAGTCAATGTGCGTTGTTCCATCATATGAAAAATACGTTGGGCGTCAACAAACCTTCTATTTTCAACGTCAAACTCAACACCTGCTCTCAAAAACTCTTCTACCAATAAAGGGAAATCAAATTTATTAGAATTAAATCCGGCAAAATCACATCCCATAAATTCCTCTGCCAATTCCTTGGCTTTTATTTTAAACAATGGTGCCTCTTTTACATCATCATCGTAAATACCATGAATTAAACTTACCTCAAGTGGTATAGGTATTCCAGGGTTAAACCTTAATGTTTTAATTGTCTCGGTACCTTCAGGCATTACTTTTATGAAGCTGAACTCAACAATTCTGTCAAGATTTACGCTTGTTCCTGTGGTTTCTAAATCAAATACCACCAGTGGTCTTTTTAGATGTAGTTTCATTTTATTGCTTATTTATGATTGAAAGAAACTACTAGTACACGCCTGTGTAGTTATGTGGGGTAATTTTTTTTAACTCTGTTTTTATTTTTACGTTAACTTTTAACTTGTCAATAAACGCATGTAAGTGTTTTTGATTTATTTTTGCATTGGTGCGCGTTAAATCTTTTAACGCCTCATATGGCTTAGGATAACCTTCGCGTCTTAAAATTGTTTGAATTGCCTCTGCACATACCGCCCAATTTTCTTCTAAATCATTGTGTATGGCTTTTTCATTTAACAATAATTTACCCAGTCCTTTAAGTAAACTATTATATGCAATTAAAGTATGAGCCAATGGAACGCCTATATTTCGCAATACAGTTGAATCAGTTAAATCCCTTTGTAAACGAGAAATTGGAAGCTTAGCCGATAGGTGCTCAAACAATGCATTGGCAATACCTAAATTCCCTTCGGCATTCTCAAAATCTATTGGATTTACTTTGTGAGGCATTGCAGACGAACCCACTTCCCCTTTTTTTAGCTGCTGCTTAAAATACTCCATAGAGATGTACTGCCAAAAATCACGGCTCATGTCTAACAAAATAGTGTTTATACGCTTGTAGGCATCAAACATAGCAGCAAGGTTATCGTAGTGCTCAATTTGCGTAGTATATTGGCTTCTGCTTAAACCCAATCCATCAAGAAATTTGTTACTAAAATCAACCCAATTAATTTTGCCATAAGCCACATAATGTGCGTTAAGATTACCCGTTGCACCGCCAAATTTTGCACTGTAAGGAATACTTTTTAATTGTTCAATTTGTTTTTCCAATCGCTCAACAAATACTAAAATTTCTTTGCCTAACTTAGTGGGAGATGCCGGTTGCCCATGGGTATGGGCTAGCATAGGTATATGTTTCCAATCCTTAGCTAAGGAGTTCAATTTTTTAACCACTTCATATAGAGTTGGCAACATACATTGAACGTTGGCATCCATTAAACTAAGTGGAATGGCGGTATTGTTAATATCTTGAGACGTTAACCCGAAATGAATAAATTCACTGATATCAGACAACCCTAAGGCTTGCATTTTTTCTTTAATTAAGTATTCAACCGCTTTTACATCATGATTGGTTGTTTTCTCAATTTCTTTCACACGGATGGCATCCTGCTCTGTAAAA
Organism: Bacteroidia bacterium; assembly: GCA_044373765.1. Lineage (GTDB taxonomy): Bacteria > Bacteroidota > Bacteroidia > UKL13-3 > UKL13-3 > UBA6183. The sequence goes on along the minus strand of JBILPP010000136.1, from coordinate 1,596 downwards.
TTTGTATAAACCTCACGCAAAGCTTGTTTATCAGCCACACTTATTTTACCCTTAATCTGTGGAAGTGGCAATTCTGCTAACGCAATAAAGTATTCTATTTCCATTAGGACGCGGTATTGAACAAGAGCGAACTCGCTGAAATACAAACCCAACTGTTCGGTTTGTTTACGATATCTGCCATCAATAGGCGAAATGGCTGTTAGTGTAGAAAATTCCATGATGCGAAAATAACCTAACTAAAATAATAATGGAGTTTAAGTTTTTAACACATTATCAATTATCCGGTTAATGCCTTTTTACCGCTTAAATAAATTTAGTATCCATTAATGTAAAGGTTGTAATCCTTATTAAAAATCATGTTTATTTTGTTTGCAATAAATCATCTTTGTAAAATAAAAATCACACCTATATGAAACAATTTTTTAAGTTCATGTTAGCATCCGCATTAGGGGTTATCATCTCAGTATTTCTTTTGTTTTTTTTATTAGCAGCTGTAATCGGGGGCATAGTATCATCAGCTAATGATGATAAACACAAAACAATAGAAGACAACAGCGTATTAATGCTAAAATTAGATCACATGATTGCCGAGCGTACGAGTAAAAATCCGTTTGAGCAGTTTAACTTTAACACATTTGAAAGCAATAAAACTACTGGCCTAAACGACATTTTAAAAGCAATTAAAGGAGCCAAAGAAAATGACAACATCAAAGGCATATACTTAAACTTGAGTATTTCACCCAACGATTATGCAACGCTTGAAGCTATTCGTGCTGAACTGATTGATTTCAAAAACAGTAAAAAATTTATTGTGGCTTATGGTGAACTGTTAGAGGAACACTCCTATTATTTGGCTAGTGTAGCTGATGAGATTTTTTTAAACCCATCTGGAGAATTACTAATGGATGGATTTAGCAGTACCACCCCATACCTAAAAGGGATGTTTAATAAACTGGGAATTGAACCACAACTTATTCGTCATGGTAAATTTAAATCTGCAGGAGAACCATTAATTGCTGATAAAATGAGCGATGCCAACCGAGAACAAACAGAAGCATATCTTGGTAGCATGTATGATAATTTCGTGAATGCCATTGCAAAATCTCGTAAAAAAACTGCTGATGAAATAAAACAAATGATAGACAATCTTTCTATCCAAAGCCCCGAAGATGCCAAACGTTTGGGCATGATTACAGGAGTATTGTTCGAAGACCAAGTACATGATGTTTTAACAAAAAAAGTAGGTGTAAATAAATTTGATGATATCGAAATGGTTTCTGCGGCAGAAGTAGCACAAACGGTAAAAGGTGAGCCATACAGTGTGAAAGAGAAAATTGCTGTAATTTATTGCATAGGAGATATTGTGAGTGGTAAGGGTGACGGTCAAACTATGGGCTCAATTACCATAGTTGAGAGTTTGCGTAAAGCAAAAAACGATAGTAACATTAAAGCTGTGGTATTACGTATAAATTCTCCAGGAGGTAGTGCAATGGCCAGCGATGTAATGTGGCGTGAAGTAGTACTAACAAAAAAAGTAAAACCAGTTATTGTATCGATGGGAGCCACTGCTGCTAGTGGTGGTTATTACATTGCGGC
>JBILPP010000135.1:0-5189 GCA_044373765.1 Bacteroidia bacterium | reverse complement strand
AGCGCATCATGTTTTTCTTTGCCTAAATATGTACAGTTTTTTACTGTGGTTAGTGCAGCATCTAATTTAAAAACTACGCCATCTTGCAAGCTGTTTTTAGTTGGTTGAACAGCACCAAAGCTTATGGGTATGTTGTTTGATGTTGTAGATGAAACCAAAACCACATCTCCAGTTGGTGTAAGCTGTATTTCACCCCTAAACTCATCAGAGTAATTCATGCGCAAGGAGTCGGCAATGTTAATGCCATCAATTCCATTACCGCCTAGGTATGTACTGCCAATTAAAGCCCCACCACTTGCAGTAAATCGGGTAACTGTAATATCAAAAGAATCAGATTTTGTTCGGTAGGCTCCGTTGGTACTTACTGGAAAGTTAGCCGATAGCGTTACACCTAAAACCAAAAGCTGTTCGTTTGGATCTGCAACTAAACTTAACGGATAATCATTTTTTTCTCCACCTAAATAGGTGGCATACATTAATGCTGTGCCATCGTTATTATATTTACTAATGGCAATATCACATGGAAAACCGCTTTGGGGCCAACTTCCTGAACCGCCTCCCCAAATGGTTTGAAACGCTCCGCTGGTTGTGGGATATCGTCCGTTTGGAAAATCAGTGGCATTGCGTGCAATGCCTGCAGTGTATAAATTACCGCTATTGTCGTAGGTGGCAGTATGGCCAAAATTATCAACGCTGCTGCCACTATATGTGCTGAAAACAAGTTCAGGATCTATCGTTAAGTTATAACTCGGATTATAATCGCCCAATACAAACGAAACAACCTCGTTTTTTAGGGTAAAGTCACATACAACTTCTTGTTTAATTCCATTTATAATTTGATATGCATAAGGTTTGGTTTCTATAAATTCGTTTATACTGGTTTTTATTATCAGGTTACCATTTTGCAGTTTAATTTTATTTGCACCTGTATAGCGCATTTTTATTTGTTGGGTTGATGTTTTAGGCGATATGTTAAAATCGTATTTTAAACCACCTTGTTCAGTGGTATAAACATGCATAGAAATGCCAGGATAAATTTGAGAATAAATTAATCGGGCATATGATGGTACTTCACCTTTCCAAAAATCAGGGTTGTTTCCGTTAAAAAAGTTATAGTAATGTGGCAAAGCGTTTTGGCCAATAATTGCGCTTTTCAGTGCATTATCAAACTCAACCCTTACGGCATGTCGGTTTATTTTCTGAGGTTTAAATAAGTGTGGATTTAAGCTATGGCTAAAATAATTTGCCACGTCTTGTTCTTTTTCAAAAAAGTATTGAAAGGCATTAGGCTCGATAAAAACTTGCGCGCCTTTCAGGTTTATTAGGTATTTAGAAGGGTTGACCCATTGGCCTTTATTGGCAATAAATCCAGTGTTTGATTTTGGCACAGGTTTTTCATCGTGCGGAAAGGCCCGTAAATGGAGCAGCAATGCCCACAACAATAAAACACTGTACAAAAAAATATTTTTTAACAAAACAACTGATAAGAAGTGGTGTGCTAAGTTAGATAAATAAAGCATTATTTGCGTTGCATAAAGATTTTTTTAACTTTTAACAGGGTCCTTGCAACCTTGTGCACACATTATTCATCTTTAAAAGCAACCGGTAAAAACGTGAACAAGCAAAGCGAGCATGAGCTTATACAAGAATGTTTGAAAGGCAATAGGTTAGCGCAAAAAGGGCTTTACGAAACCTATTCAAAAACCATGTATGGTGTTTGCTTGCGTTATAGCAGTAATGCTGATGAAGCGAAAGATATTTTGCAAGATGGTTTTGTTAAGGTTTTTACCAAAATGGGGCAATTTAGTTTTGCCGGTTCTTTTGAAGGCTGGATGAAACGTATTTTTGTAAATACGGCATTAGAATTTTATCGTGTTAACAAAATTCATATGTACCACAGTGATGTTGATGCGGCTTACAATCAAGCTCACAACGATTTTACCGTGGAACGCATGAGTTGCAATGAAATATTAATAGCCATTAATAGTTTGCCACCGGGTTATCGAGCGGTACTAAATCTTTTTATTGTAGAAGGTTATAGCCATGCAGAAATTAGTGAAATGTTGGGCATCAGCGAAGGAACTTCAAAGTCTCAGCTGAGTAGGGCCAGGGTGCAACTTCAAGAAGCACTTGAAAAAACAAAAAAGAAAAGTTAATTAAATGACCAATAAAATAAACATAGATGATTTGCTTAAGCAGGAGATGGGGAATTTATCTCCAGAGCCGCCTGCTGATATGTGGCAGAGTATAAGCAATCAATTGCCACATGCTGGATTTACACCAACACCAGTATCCGCTGTTAAAACCATTGCAGGCATATCAATAAAGTCGGCAGTAATTACACTGGCTGGTTTAGCTGTTGGGTCGGTTGCGTATCTTGTTTTATCATCACGTCCAACTCCCCCAACCAAAACAGAAACCCTTTCAACAAAGGTGAACGAATCGCTTACTTTACCCCCAAATACAATACAAAATCAACCAAGCCAAACGAATCTAGTATCTCATAAACAAAAAGACCCATCAACCCCAAAAGTGATTAAAAAATTGATTACTGTTAATGGTGATATTTCTGATGACGCAGTAGCTATAGATTACCCAGCCTCAGGGTATAGCCCAATTAATGATCTTGTTAATACGGAACAAGGTGTTCAAATAATTCAACAACCACCTGTTTTAGACAATAACACTGAAAAAACACAACAAGAAAAGAAAGAAACACCTAACACCTCTTCAACCTCAATAATTACCAGCGAGGAGTTTTTAAAACCCAATATACCAAACGTTTTCACCCCTAATAACGATGGTTACAATGATGAATTTGTGATAACCATCGAAAACGAATTGTTGTACGATTTAAAAATTACAGATGCTAAAGGCAATGTGGTTTTTGAGAGCCGAGACAAAAACAAGCATTGGAATGGCACCAATCAAAGGAATGGCGAGACCTGCGAACCTGGAGTTTATGTATTGGCATTTGGCTATATGTTAAAGGGTATGAGCGAGCCCAAAGTTGAGAAGGGGTTAATACTCCTAAAATTATAGTTTGAAAAATTAAATTTTATATATATGTTAGCGTATTATTATCAATTAAAAATTAAACCCAATAAGCCAACTGATATTGGTTTATTGCGGCTAACAAATCATCAACCAGGTACAATGAGAAAACAAGTACTAAAATTCTATTTGTTGCTTTTCCTTTCGCTGTTGGGCTTTCAGTCTGCACATGCGCAGTCATTAGCACTAGCTCTATCCTCACCAACTATTTGTTTGGGTGATCAGCTCAGTATTGACGCAGCACTTACAGGCCTTCCTGCAGGTGTTACTGCTACAAACTGTACGTTTGATTACAACAATGATGGTACGGTAGAATCAACCATTCCAAATGGTGGTCCTAATTATTCTACTCAATATCTTTACGCTACTCCGGGTAATTTTATTATTAAGGTAGAAGTGAATTTAAGCAATGGAGGGAAAGTTGCACAAACAATTCCAATTATTGTGTATCGTTTGCCTATTCCATCTGCAACAGTTAATGGTACCGCTATTCAGTGTTTTAGAGGCAATTTAGTTACGTTAACAAACACGTCAACAAAAACAGATAACCGCATTTACCGTACCCAAATAATTTGGGGTGACGGTAATGTAGATATTTTTCCGTTTCCTGTTTTTGGGCAAAATTATTCTCACTCGTACAACACAAATGGTCAATTTAATATTACCGTTAAAGTGGTTGATAGTGTGGGCTGTACTGCCGACACGTTTTATACAGGTATGCTTACCATCAAAGCAAACATCACGCCTTCCTTCTCGGTGTTAGGCCCTCCAGGTTGTTTTTGCTCTCCTTTTATGCTTGAAAACACCACCACTCAGGTACCTTTTAACCAGGTTAATAGCTATACTTGGGATTTTGGTGATGGACAAACATTTACCCGCAGCAGGCCATGGAATTTGCCAATAGATTCTTTAAATTATGATACCATTTGGCACAACTACTGTAAAAACGGTACGTTTTTACCTGCTTTAACTATTGAGGACATTACTGGTTGTATAGACAGCTTCAGATATACTGTGGCGATGACCGCTAATAAGCCGAGAAATATTGTTATAAGCTTAGATCCTAAGCCTTACCTTTCTTTACCAGATACTGTTTTAGGTTTAAGACGTGATTCTGTTTGTTTCGATAAGGAAGGTTTAAGCACATTAACTTTTGTACAAATACCAAATTCAGAAATTAGTGTAGGTAATGGAGAGGTATTGTGGAATTTTGGAGATCCACCGTCAATGCAACAAAACTTTAATAACAATTCTTGGAATCCACCGCACACCTTTGTAAGGGGTTTAGGTGCATACAATGTTAATTTGTTGGTGTGGCCGCTTCGCCCTAATCCTTCTTGTAGAAAAGATACCACCATTGTGGTGGAGGTGTTGGGTCCAAGAGCTAGGATTGAAGATCCGCAAAACCAGATTACATTAAATCCTACAGAGCAAAACCAGTGTAACCCGCTTGGTGACTACTATAGAATTGTAAACTTTGTTAATACTGCCCAATATTATAAGTCCGATCACGTTTTTAGGCGTTGGGATTTTGGTGATGATGCAGCTCCTCAGTGTACCTCTTATTTGGTTCCAAAGACTGGATATCCGCTTCCTGGTGGCTGGGTTGATGCTACAGACCAATATAATAACAGTGATGGTTACTGGCGTCAAGGAGGTAAGGTGTTTGAAGGCAAGCGTTTAGATTGTCGCTACTCTGCTGATACCCTGCCTTTGCACCGCTACACCAGTTGGGATGTAATTTACAGGTGGTATCGCTATGGCCATGATTTTATGCCATGGAATCCAAATCAATATTCAAAAAACCCTGCCGATACCCTGCCAACTGCCAATCCTAAAAAGATTTTAGTACATCCAGCCGATACCCAATTTTGGAATAAGCCAGTGTATTTAAACCCTGCAACAGGCGTTTGGAGTTTAACACAAGGAAGTGGCCCGGCTCCTTATGGCATATGGCCTAGGATAGATACGGTTGGAACATTTGATGCGAATGGTCAACCCAACCCACAAGATTTAAGGCTCTATAATCGATTTACATTGCAAAATGGTGCACCAGATCCCGTTAATGGTTTCTGGGGTAATACCAAACGCGGTGGGTATGGCTTTTTTCCAAAAGGTTTCGTTGTAGACCCAAG
>JBILPP010000134.1:0-5223 GCA_044373765.1 Bacteroidia bacterium | reverse complement strand
TTTTATTTTAAAAGGGCTAATTGGTTTGGCAATTCAATACGTAAGTAATTTTCTCTGAGGTGCAGCTATTGCAGGACCTAACTCATGTTTATTCAATAAATTCACAAGGTTTTGTAATTCGAAAAGGCAAAAGAAAAGCCGCATTTGATTTGTCAAATGCGGCTTTTAAATGATAGAATTTTGATACTATTTTCCTTTAAACTTCACTTCTTTGGCATCACCCCAAAGTTCTTCAATGGCATAAAAATCTCTTTTATCGCGCTGAAAAACATGGGCTACCACATCAATATAATCTAATAATACCCATTCTAAATTTTCAAATCCTTCGCGATGCCATGGTCTTTCGTTTAGCACCTTAACCGTTTCTTCTTCTGCGCTATTAGCAATTGCTTCCACTTGTTTGTCACTTTCTGCATGACTAATAACAAAAAAATCAGAGCTGGCTCCACGCACTTCACGCATATCTAAGATACGAATGTGCTCTGCTTTTTTCTCATACATACCTTGCGCTACACACATGGCCAAAACCAAAGCTTGGTCGGCTGTTGTAGCCTTGCTGCTTCGCTCCGGACGGATACCTTTTGGCTTAGCAGTGATGCCTTTTTTTACCTCAGGCTTTTTCTCCTTGCTTAGTTTTTTAATTTCTTTATCAAGCTCTTGCGCTTCTTTTGCTGCTTTACTTAATTTTTTAGGTGCTGCTTTTTTAGCCCCTTTTGCAGCGGTTTTACCAGCGGTTTTTTTCGCTGCAGTTTTTTTTGCTGGTGTATTTGCCATTACTCTTAATAACTTTGATGCAAAAGTAATCTTTTAATGGATATAAACTCATTAACCCAACCACTACAATTTAAAATCGTGTATTTAGATGTTGTAACGTCTACCAATACGCTTGCTCGCGAAAGATTACAAGTAGCCAAAGCAATTGAGGGTTCGGTTATTTTCGCAAATGAGCAAACCCAAGGCCGTGGGCAATTAAATAGTATTTGGGAGAGTCATTCTGGTAAAAATGTATTGTGTTCAATTGTTTTAACTCCTCTTTTTTTAACAATTGCTCAACAAACGTATTTAAACATGGCTATTTGTTTGGCTATGTTAGATACAATCACAATGTTTATCCCTGATGCAAGTATTAAGTGGCCCAATGACATTTACATAAATAAAAAAAAGGTTGCTGGATTGCTTTTAGAGAATACCATACAAGGGAATCACATTAAGTACAGTATAGTCGGAATAGGCATAAATGTAAATCAATTAGATTTTGAAATCAAATCGGCTACCTCTTTGTGCATCGAGACTCAAAAATGTATGGTGGTTGATGATGTTTTACAGCTACTTCTCGAACACATCAACCAGAGATATGGTATGCTTAAGCTTAAGCAGTGGGATATGATTAATAAAGAATATCATCAACACTTGTTGGGGTTGAACGAGGAATGTACCTTTAAAACCGAAACGGAAGAGTTTGTTGGTGTGGTAAAGGGGGTTGATGCGCACGGCCAATTAATGATTAAAAAAGGTGATTCAATAAAAAACTATCGTGTTAAAGAAATAAGCATGTTATGATAACATTAGCCATAGACATTGGTAATACAAGAACCAAAGCTGCAGTTTTTAATCAAAACGAGTTGATGGTAGAAGAATACATTTATCATCCTGATGACTTACACCTTTTCATACAAACTCAACAACCTAAGCATGCCGTAATGTGCGCTGTAGGCGATGGAGCTGATGAATTGGCTAAGGTGATATTAAATCACCAAACACCATTACTCAGGGTTACTCATAAAACGGAATTTCCGTTTGTAGTTCAGTATAAAACACCTCAAACCTTAGGCATGGATCGTGTTGCAGGAATTGCAGCCGCGCAATATTTGTTTCCCCGAAAAAATTGTTTGGTTATAGATGCAGGTACTTGTATAACCTACGATTTCCTGTCAAAAGATCATCAATTTACCGGTGGTGCCATTTCGCCAGGCTTACAAATGCGTTTAAGGGCCATGCATGAATTTACACACAAGTTGCCATATCCCGAATTAATTTGGCCAGAGGATTTTGAAGGGCAATTAACAAATGATGCATTATTAAGTGGAGTTTGTTTTGGAGTAGCCGATGAAATAAATGGAAAAATAGAACGTTATACCCAACGATATGGCACTTTGCAGGTATTATTATGCGGTGGTAATGCAGCAATGTTGGCTAAACACATAAAAAACAACATATTTGCAGTGCCCTCTTTAGTTTTAGTGGGGTTAAATCAAATCTTATTATTCCATGTTAACAAAGGCTAAAAGCCTATTCAGTATAACGATGATACTGTTAGGGTATCATCTTTCGGCACAAAATTTATCCAAATCGCCATACTCGGCACTTGGTGTTGGTGATATGCAATTTGGCGGCAGCGCTTGGATGCACGGTATGGGTCAAATTAATCAAGGTATTAGTTTGCCAAATGCCATTAACAACCAAAACCCTGCTTCGTATAGCACTTTTCAACTTAGTACATGGGATGCCGCTGCTATGGGCTCAATGGCAAATATCAGCACTAAAACGGCTACAGGAAGTTTTAACACTGCTTCAATGGCTTACATGGCACTCGGGATGCCACTTTCTCAAAAATTAAATTGGGGGTTAAGTTTTGGGTTGATGCCTTATTCTGGTGTTGGCTATAATGTAACGCGTCAAATACAAACTTCAACATTTGATGGAACAGAAAGTATTGAAGGGCGCGGAGGTTTGTCAAAGTTTTATATTGGATCAGGAATACGTGTATACAAAGGACTTGCTTTTGGATTTAATGCCTCCTATGTATACGGACAAATCCGTAATACTACGCTATTAAGTATTCCTCGTGATTCATTGATGTACAATTTAGTTGAAAACAGAGACAGATACATTGGTGATTTCATGTTAGAAGTAGGCCTGCAGTATCACGATACCTTTGTTTACAAAGAGCGTAAATATAGTTTTGGCTTAGGTGCAACATTTGGTCCACAGACTAGCCTAAGTGCCACAGATAATTACAATGTACGAACATTGGGTGTAGGTGTAACAGCTCCAACTAATATAGGTAAAGATACAGTAGCAAACTCAGAGTCGGTAACGGGTGAAGTTATATTACCAATGTATTTAAAGGGTGGTGTATTTTTCCAGCAAGTAAATAAATGGGGTGTTGGTATTGATTTGGGGTATAATAATTGGGCGAGCTATTTAGGAATGGGTGTGCGTGATTCGCTCAAAAACATGTCAAGCATAAATATAGGCGGATACTATACTCCTGATGCCTTTGCCATCAAGAACTATTTAAAAAGAATTGAGTACCGTGCAGGCATGCGTTATGATAATGGGATGCTCAGTGCTAATGGAACCAATGTTTCAACTATCGCATTTTCTGTTGGAGCAGGTTTGCCTTTGGGCAAAACACGTTCTAAAATTAATCTTGCTGCCGAGTATATGATGCGCGGAACTACGGAACAAAAATTAGTAAAAGAGGAGTATATAAGGTTTGTGATTGGGGTTTCTATCTCTGATAAATGGTTTCACCGCTACAGATATGATTAATTTATGCGTCTAATCTCTTGGTGCATATTACTATTAAATTTTATTTTGGTTGGTTGCGGTGGTAGCAATCCAGATAAGGCTAAGCGCGTTTCATCAGAGCGTGTTTTACCAATTGAAACTGGAAAAGATGTGCTTATTAATTATACCGACAGCGGATTAACGAAAGCCAGAGTTAAAGCACCTTTATTGGAGCGATATGCCACAGAGGATAAAAATTACACAGAGATGCGAAATGGCATTAGCGTTGATTTCTTGAATAAAAACGGAACAGTCGAAAGTTTTTTAAAAGCCAATTACGCCATACGTTATGATCGTGAAAAACGCATGGTAGCTAGAAATGATGTTGTTGTTTTGAACATTGCAGGCGATACGTTGCGCACCGAAGAGTTGATTTGGGAAGAAGCTACACAGCGCGTTCATTCAGATAAATTTGTTCGTATCACCACCAAAACTGAAATCATTATGGGCGATGGTTTTGAATCTGATATTACATTCAAAAATCCAAAAATATATAAAATACGGGGAATCGTAAATTTGAAATAAATAGCCATGTATCCTTGTGGCAGAAAAAATTAGCAGGTTAAATCACTCATTCCAAGTCGTATTTCTTACATTTTTTATACATTGCAAACATGTTTAAACATCAGCGCTTGTTAGAAAATATGCACATACCTATGTGGCTCATTAAGGATACTTGTTGGATGTTGCAATTTAAACTGGTTGGTACAATTGTGGCTGTGCCAACTATTACTATGGCAATATATCTAGTTGTTATTACACGTAACTTTCCAAAGCGGTTTTGGCCTAATTTAGCAGTCTTATTTTGGATTAGTGCTAATACTACTTGGATGGTAGGAGAGTTTTACAAGATTGGTTTTACAGTTCCTGCCGTAACATTATTTTTTGCGGGTATTGTGGCCATTTTCGTTTATATGTACATTATTTTTATACGCCCAAAACCGCAACAATCCAAGGATTAAAAAATTATAACAATAAATTATGGATAGAATTTCCTTAAATCAAAAAACAAATACTAATTTTACACGGTTTTATAATACGCAGGCAACAACTAGTCACTTCGTTTTATAGGTTTTTAATAGAACATAATGGATAAAATTAAAGAAAGGTTTGAAGAAATAGGCTTACCTAAAGCAGCAGAAATTAAAGAATTTTTAAAGGCAAATGCAGATGTTCCAATGGGAACATATACATTAGATTCAGTATCATCTGGTATGAAAGGAATGATAGGCCTTATCACTGAAACGTCCTTGTTAGATGCCGAAGAAGGAATTCGTTTCAGAGGATATAGTATCCCTGAATTAAGAGAAAAACTACCTCGTTTAGAAGGCACGACTGAGCCACTTCCTGAAGGTTTGTTTTATTTAATGTTAATTGGTAAAATACCTACTTATGATGAGATGTACGAAGTAGGAAGCAATTGGACAAAACGTGCCATAGTTCCCAAACACGTTTTTGAAGTAATTGATGCATTGCCAATTTCAACCCATCCAATGACTCAGTTTTCTATAGCAATTATGGCTATGCAAACAGAGAGTGAGTTCGCTGCGGCCTATCGTAACGGTGTTAACAAAAAAGATTATTGGGTTCATACTTTTGAAGATTCGATGAATTTAATTGCTCGGTTACCTCGCGTAGCAGCATATATTT
>JBILPP010000133.1:0-5255 GCA_044373765.1 Bacteroidia bacterium | reverse complement strand
CAATACTCCTGCGTAACTTCCAAAAATATTCTTTCTCATCAGCCGTTTGTGCAAACAGTACTTCACCACTTTCATGTGCATAAAGCACATCACTTATAAGCTCACATTCGGCTAACATGGTATCCATATTATTTCCATCAACCTCAATTAACAAATACGCTTCTACTCCATCATCAATGGTAAAATTGATGTTCAGCATATTAGCCGAAAGTCTGAATCCTTCTGGCTCAACAAACTCGCAAGCACTTGGATTACCCCCAGCGATAAAAATGCCATTTACTGCTTCGCAAGCTTTTTCTGGTGATGAAAACGGTGCCAACATCAACAATGTTTGTTGTGGATGCGGAATTAGTTTTAATACCATTTTAGTAACAATACCCAAGGTGCCTTCGCTACCAATAAATAAGTGTGTAAGGTTATATCCCGTAGAGTATTTAAGTGTATTTGCTCCTGTCCAAATAACTTCTCCTGTTGGCAAAACAACTTCTAAATTCAAAACATAATCACGGGTAGTGCCATACTTTAATGCACGCGGACCACCACTGGCATGTGCAATATTCCCACCTAAAAAACAACTGCCTTTACTGGCAGGATCAGGTGGATAAAACAATCCCTTTTCTTTTACAGCTTGTTGTAAATTTTCATTAATCACACCAGGTTCAACAGTGACTTGAAAATTACGTTCATCAATATCAACAATTTGGTTCATTCGGCCCATGGCGATTACCACACCACCATAAATGGGCAACGCACCACCACTCAATCCCGTACCTGCTCCGCGCGGTGTAATGGGGAGATTGTGTTCGTAACAAACTTTCACTATAGCAGCAACCTCATCAGTTGTTTTCGGTTTAACAACCACCTCAGGCATATAATACAAATCTTCCGTATAATCTCGCGCGTACTCAGCCTTTTCCACATCCAGAATAATTACAAAAGATTGACCAACTATTTGCTGAAAGGTTTTTATTTGCGTTTCGGTTACTTTGTTATATTGCATGATTCAAATATAAACGCAGAGGCGCAGAGACACAAAGAATGTTGGAAAAAGAGAGAAATAATTTAAGTAAAATAATTCTTGACTCATCCATAGAGGTGCACAAACAACTTGGACCTGGACTTTTAGAAAGTGTTTATGAAGTGCGCCTCTATAAAGAGCTTACAAATATAAATATCGCTTGTCAGCGTCAAGTATATTTATCTATTGTTTATAAAAACGAAAAACTTGATGCCGATTTTAAAATCGACACTTTAGTTGAAAATGAAATAATTGTTGAGTTAAAAGCTATTGAACAAATATTGTCGGTGCACCATGCACAAATACTTACTTACCTCAAACTATATAATAAAAGACTTGGGCTATTGATAAATTTCAATACGCCAAAATTGATAGCTGGTTTTAAACGAATAATTAATGGATATGAAAAATAAACTGATATTAACCTTGTGCCTCTGCGCCTCTGCGTTTAACAATATAATCGCACAAGAAATTACATTAGAAGACATTTGGACCAAAGGAACCTTTAATGCCAAGGGTGTTGCTGGTTTTAATTCGATGAATGATGGCAGGTATTACACCGCGCAAGATAAGTTTGAGAACATTATTAGGTATGCATTTGCAGATGGAAACGTAGTGGATACCATCCTGCGAAAAGCAGATGTTAGCTTAAACGGATTTTCCTATTCTTTTAGCAGCAACGAACAAAAAATATTACTTCAAACAAATTTCAAACAAATTTACAGACACTCATTTGCAGCCAATATTTATGTGTATGATGTACAAACTAAAAACATATCTCAACCTGTAACAGAGTTGGTCATGTTAGCCGATTTTTCTCCTGATGGAAGTAAGTTGGCTTATGTAAAAAACAACAATTTATTTGTGTTTGATTTTGCATCAAAAAAAGAAACACAAATTACAACTGATGGCCAAACAAATAGTATAATTAATGGGGCTACCGATTGGGTTTACGAAGAAGAATTCGCTTTAAGTAAAGGCTTTTATTGGAACAGCAACAGTACGCAATTAGCTTATTACCGGTTTGATGAAAGTGCAGTACGCGAATTTAACATGCCGATGTATGGTAAACTTTATCCTGAAGACAATAAGTTTAAATATCCCAAAGCTGGAGAAGCAAATTCCATCATAGAAATTTACACTTATCACTTGGGTTCGGGTGAAAAAGTAAAATTAGATATTGGAAAAGAAACCGATATTTATATTCCACGCATACATTGGACAAAAGATGCCAGTTTACTTTGTATACAGCGCATGAATAGGCTTCAAAATAAATTGGAATTATTACTGGCAAACACCACCAATGGATTAACCCAAACCATTTACACAGAAGAAAACAAATCGTATATTGATGTACCAGAAATTAACTTTTTGGCAGATGGAAAATCATTCATCATGAACAGCGAAAAAAGTGGTTGGAATCATTTGTACCATTACAACCTCAATGGAAAACTAATTAAACAAATTACCCAAGGCAATTGGGACGTAGATCAGTTTTACGGCATCAACCCAAAAAACAAAACCATATACATCAGCACTTCAGAACTAAATACTACCGAAAGGTATGTATATGTTATTGGCATTGATGGCAAAAACAAAAAACAACTCACCAATCGTAAAGGCTGGAATAGCGCTACATTTAATGCTGATTATAGCTATTTCATGTTAAGTAATTCAAGTATAAATAGGCCAAGCTATTATGCATTATGTAATAATTCAGGTAGCGAAGTGAGGGTGTTAGAAGACAATAAATTACTGATAGATAAAATGCAACAATACCCCATGGCTAATGCAGAAATGGTAAATTACATAAATGCTTATGGAGAAAACTTAAATGCATTTATGATTAAACCAAAGCAATTTGATGCAACAAAAAAATATCCAGTGTTGATGTATGTATATGGCGGACCTGGTCACCAATTGGCCGTTAACCGCTGGATGGGGAGTAATTACTTTTGGTATCAACTATTAGCGGCAAAAGGTTATATCATTGTTTGTGTTGATGGAAGAGGAACCGGATTTAAAGGGGAAGCATTTAAAAAAGTAACCTACTTACAATTGGGGAAATACGAAATTGAAGACCAAATTTTTGTTGCCAAACAATTAGGCAAAATGCCTTATGTGGATGCTGCTCGTATTGGCATTTGGGGTTGGAGTTTTGGTGGATACATGTCGAGCTTAGGCATAAGCAAAGGTGCTGATGTATTTAAAACTGCAATTGCGGTTGCACCAGTAACCAACTGGAAGTATTACGACAACATTTACACCGAACGTTTTATGCGTACACCACAAGAAAACGGAACCAATTATGATGACAATTCGCCTATTAACCACGTTGAAAAAATAAAAGGTAATTATTTGATTATTCATGGTACTGCTGATGATAATGTACATTTTCAAAATGCAGTAGAAATGGTAAATGCCATGATTAATAAAGGCGTGAAATTCGACAGTGAATTTTACCCGAACAAGAACCACGGCATTGGAGGTGCCAAAACCCGTTTACATTTATACGAGCGTATGACACGCTTTATTTTAGAAAAATTGTAATCACATGTTCTGGTTAAAAGGTGTTGAAAGGTTTGGCATCTTTTATCCTGAGCAATTACACCAATTATTTAAATAATTAAATTTGTATCTTCGGATTATGATTACCAAAGACCAAGTAATACAGACCATTAAGGATTTACCTGATAACTTCTCTACAGAAGAGTTAATTCAGAAAATTATTTTGCTGGAAAAAATAGAAACCGGTTTGCAACAATCTGATGCAGGCAAGGTTGTTTCGAATGATGAAGCAAAAAAGCGTTTGGCTAAATGGTTAGCATAAATTGGACATTAAATGCGCTTGATGATATAGAAAACATTGCTGAATTCATTGCAAAAGATTCTCCTTTATACGCAACGCTCACCGTATCCTCCTTTTTTGATACCGTTGAAATTTTAGTCACCAACTCTAACGTAGGAAGAATTGTACCCGAAATCAACAATTTAAAAATAAGGGAATTAATAAATGGTAGCTATCGAATTATTTACAAAATAATAGACAATAACAGGATCGATATCATCACCATTCATCACGCCAACAGGCTGATATCAAACAACAAAAATTTGAAATTACACGATAAGTAAAATAACATCATATAAATCATGAACCCAAAACTCAAACCGATTGTAGATATGTTATTTATTATAACCACAATTTTCGGAACCATTATTTTACTTTACTTCGTAATGTTAGGACTAACTATGTTAAGCTGAGTTTGCATAAATCAACCATAATTTTATATTGCATCTTTATAATACTTAAAAAATGAGTCAATCAAATACAGGACATCCAAAAGGTTTATACGTTCTTTTCATCACAGAAATGTGGGAACGTTTTAGTTATTATGGCATGAGGGCCATTTTTGTGCTCTTTATGGCAAAAGCTTTATTGTTTGATAAAGCACTTGGTTCTCAAATATATGGAAGCTACACAGGCTTGGTTTATTTAACACCGCTACTTGGTGGATACATGGCCGATAGATACTGGGGAAATAGAAAATCTATCATTATTGGTGGTATTTTAATGGCCATCGGACAATTTTTTATGTTTATAGCGGGCAGCTTTTTTCAAGAAGCTTTTGCCCCTATGATTATGTTTGTTGGTCTTGGTTTTTTAATTTTTGGTAACGGATTTTTTAAGCCAAATATTTCAACAATGGTTGGCCAATTATATCCGGTAGGAGATAAACGGGTAGATTCTGCTTTTACCATATTTTATATGGGTATTAACCTGGGTGCATTTATAGCTCCTTTGTTGTGTGGCTATTTAGGCGATACGGGAAGCCCAGAAGACTTTAAGTGGGGATTTCTTGCTGCTTGCGTGGGCATGATTGTAAGTGTTATTCTCTTTGTATCGTTAAAAAACAAATACATTGTTACACCTGAGGGCGAACAAATTGGTGTTAAACCAAACGTTAGCAGAAACGATACAGATGCCGCAACAGGAGAAAAGAAACCGTTTAACCCAAAACAACTTTACACATGGAGCGCTATTTTTACTGCATTGTTTGTGTTGTTCTTTTTTGTATTTGATTTAGATTTAATTGGTACCGTTATTTTTGCGTTAACCATAGTTGCTCCAGGTTTTATTATATCTGATGACAGTTTAACCAAAGTAGAAAAAGATAAAATTTGGGTGATTTATATTGCTGCATTTTTTGTGATTTTCTTTTGGGCTGCATTTGAACAA
>JBILPP010000132.1:0-5276 GCA_044373765.1 Bacteroidia bacterium | reverse complement strand
GTAAAATTAATGGCCTCAACAGGACGCTGTAATTTTATTTTAGCTGTTTCCGTATTTAATCCGCTACCATTAGCTGTTGCTCCCGTAATAACGCGAGTTGGTGATTTAATATCTGTTACGCTTGGCGTTAATATTGGCACACCTAAATCAAGAGTATACAATTCAAATGGAATGTATAAAGCTAAATCCGATTCAGTTCCACCTAACCTATTTACATAATCTCTATCTATTTGGAATTGGGTTCTTGCAGAACCCCAGATTCTAATTTCATCTACAAAACCAGTAAACATACGATCCAATACATCTGCACCAAAAGGTGGTTGATAGGCTCTTGCACCAATCCAAATTTTGTTTCCACCAAACATTTCAAAGCCAGACGAATTTACTGTGTTTTGCTGAGAGCCGTCAACAAAGGCTGTTAAACTTGTTGATCTTTGCATGACCAAAGCAAAATGATGCCAGTTTCCATCGAAGTAGTTTGTTGTAACTGCTTCAAAATTATAACCTTTGTGCTTAACATAGATTTTTCCTGAAGCATCTTTTTCAATACTCCAGCGTATGGAAGGATTAATATCTGTAGAATCACCTTTACCATTAGAGAACAATGCTACATTACCTCCAACGTTATTTCCTTTAAACCAAAATTCAATAGTGAAATCACTTTCTTGGGTAAATGCAATGTTTGATGCTTCAATAGTTAATGGCTCATTTACAATTTTGTATGATCTTCCTTTAGGCGTAATTTCCCATACAGCGTTAACGATCTCCGCATTTCTTGAGCGGATATAATCTTTAGCTGTATTGGTTTTTGCTTCATTAAACCTCCAGTTTGCAACAATTCCAGCCTCAGTTCCTTTTAAAGTTCTATTGATAGAGCTAAGGATTTCAGATGATGTTCTGGTTTTTGACCATAACCTAAAGTCTCTTAAGTTACCTCTAAATGCAAAACTGTTATCGTAAGAAAGTTTACCAATAATGGTTTTACCACCCCCCTCATATTTACTATATATAGTGGTAAGACCCGTATTAATTACTACACCATTTAAAAACAACTCACAAGTATTTAAATCTGAGTTGTAAGAAACAGTGTAATGATTAAAGTTTACCAAATCTGTGATCGCAGTATTACTAAATACTTTGTCTGTGCCAATCTGGAAATAAAACTTATTAGCTGCGTCAAAACCTATAGCAAAATATTGATTTGGATCAATGCCTTGAGAGAAAACAACTTGTTTCCCTAAAGCATCTCTTCTTGCCCAAAACTCGAGTGAGAATGCTTTTTTATTGAGGTTTAATCCTGTTGGAATCTCAACATAATCATTACTGCCATCGAAATAGATACTTACGTTACTTTCTGTTGCGCTTCCGTTTAGTACACCTCTTATATCAAAATTTTGGTAACTAAGAGATGCGTTATCTATTGGTTCATTAAATTGTATACTAATCTCATCGTTTGGAGACAGAATACCATCTGCTGGGGAAGGATTTCCGAAGGGTGCAGGATTAATACGATCTGCCAATCCACGGTTAACCTCTGATTCCATAAGCGCATCCGGATGATTTGGTGCAGCACATCTACTCACGGCTCTTATATCATAAGGACCATCAGCAATCTGACGCATATTCCAAATGTACTCAATATATGGTTGATTAGATGGAATATCTGCAAGTAAAGAATCAATTGGGTTCTTATGGAAAGTTTTCAAAATATTCCACTGCGAACTTGATGCTGGTTTATATTGGAATTCAATATTTTTTAATCCTCCAAAGTTATAATCGTATCCACTGATTATAACATTCATGGTATCTTTAAAGCTATTATTTAGTGTCCATTTATCCATTGGGATTTGAACAGTTGGCTTAGTACAAGTTGGTATAAAATGCACTGTTATGTATGCAGAATCAACTAAATCATCATCACATTGAGACTTAAATATCAATAGAATATTTTCATAATCATAATATTCAGGACCTCTTCTTAAGGTTAGTGTTTTGCTTATACTTGTACCGTAAGGAACAGAAAAACTTCTATTAGGATCTAATCCATCTATGGTTATTATTGCGCCATGCGGATTAGTAGTTTCTATTACCCTTAAATCGTAAGTTTGGTCATCCTCAGATTCGCTGATGTTGCCAAGGCTCAAATTAAAGGTTGCAGCCTCATCAGCTGGCACATTAAATTTAATAGCTTGAGGAATACTAATTAATGGGACATGGCGTTGCAAAGTACCATCGGTTAACTGCACACTTTCACCTTCTTTATAGTAGGTTGTAGCGGCAACTGTATCACTAGGTTTGTAATAATTAGCCCACTGTGGTCCTTCGTACGGACAAGATGTTTGTCCTCCCCTAAGTTTAAACACGTGCCCATTACCTGTTCCGGGATCAACCACATCAACTGTTATTAAGTCCCCGTCATCACCATCGTTTAAAGTGTAACTAATTGTAGTTGAAGTATCACTTACGCTGCCATTATCTGTAACATCGGTTGTACCAACGGTAAATCCTCCTTGAAATTCAACACCAGCACCACCATACATACCTTTAAAGCCAAAAGCACCTTGCTCATCCAGATATACCTCTTCATAACTGGTGCTTTCTTTACTTTTGGTAGTAGCAAAAGTTCTTGTAATGGTTGCCTTACCTATACTGGTATTGGTACCATTGCTTTGCACATTATTGATGTTTAGGTTAAATACATCGTATTTCTCCTTTTCGTTTTTAGCCAACGTTTCTTTCCAAATTCTAATTTGGTTGTTGTAGTAACGAACCGAATCAATTTCATATAGTGTATCTGGTCTAAACGTATAACTAGGACCTGTTTTATCAATTTCATCTAAAACCAGAGGATTGTTTTTATTCCTAGAGGCACCCCATATTGGATCATCATTGTTGGCCGCATATTTGGTATCATAATCAGGATCCGAATTGTTATTAAAATTTATCAAATACCTTGCTTGGTTGTTCTTTTTCTTACCTTGTGTTAATACTAAATTCCTTGCTTTTTTAAGGTTAGGAATAATGATATCTTCAATCTCTCCTAAAGTGTAAGCAAAAACGGTCTTGATTCCACTTGGGTCAATAGAAATAGATTGTTTAATACCTATTCTGTAACCATTAATGATTGTATCGCCACAAATAGCACCTGGTATTCCGCAATCTGCAGCCTTTACCAACAACAAATTATCAGCCAAACCAAAAGCATAGTTTGTTGAGTGGCCAAAAAATACGTCCGCTTTCGCTCCTACTTGATCTGAGTTACCACTTGTTGACAAATCTAGGGACGTACTTAATGTAGAAATATCTTCCCCATTAGTACCTATAGAGCTGTTTTTATTAAAACCGCCACCCAATTGCACACCAATTTCACTTTCTGTTCCTACCATTACACCCAAACCAACAGTGGTTTCCCACTTGGCACCAAGATAGACTGTTGACATAAAGTTACCACTATTGTTACTTAAATTTGAATAGCGCTTTATTGAAGTATAATTTGTGTTTTTAGACCAAGTAGCTGAACTTGCTGAACCTGGAGGGTCTCTTAAAATCAAATCAACCTTCTCGGGTCCATTAGTCATAAATGTTGATCCTCCTCTTCCTCTTGCGCCAAATACAATTCCTCTATAAGATGAACCTGCATTGGGAAGCCAATTTCTGGTTCTAGCCCCATTATTTCCTAATGTAAAGAATGTAGCTTGAATGGCTAGCGTAAAACTTTGTGATGGGTTTAACGCGTTTGTTGTAATATTTGGATTTCCGCACCTGAATGAATATTCAGCATAACCACCTGTAACCTCTAATGTTTGATTCTTGGTATCAAGCGTTGCCATACCGTTATCAACTACAACAGATCCCTCCAATGGTACTCTACTAATCACATTAGGAATTCTATCTTTATTGGTATAAATATCATAGGCATAAATCCTTGCATTATATGTTTGAAATTGATTGAATACCGGGTATCTATAAGGGCTAGACGGTATTAGGCTCACAGTGGTCAGGCTATCAATTTTTATTGAAAGCTCACCAACAAATGCACTATCCGTTGGTGTCTTACCTGTTTTACGAGCAAATTCTAAATTTGGAACATTATAATATATGAAGTCTTTTATGGTGTGGTATTTCACTGAATCTATTCTAGAAATTGTACCCGTACCTGGCAAATAAACAGTATCATAAGTTGTAACTTGATTAACAAAATTTGTTAAATCCATTACACTTTGTGTACCAAAATTAATATCAAGTTGGGTTGAAACCCTTGCTGTATCTATGGTGTATACCAATGGCGGCAGATACGCAACATATTCACCTGTAGTGTCATTGGTGGTAACAGATAATCTTTTACATCCATTACCCATTTGAGACTTGAAGTGTATTCTTGCTTTACCAATATTGTTTACAGAACGACCTAAACCTGGAACTTTTGCTGCCTCAATAGGACCGCCAACAGCTCTACCAACAACTTTAATTAACGTATTGTCAATAAATTGGATATCTGCTTTCGGATTTTGAAAATTAAACTGCCCTGTACTTGGGAATCGACCTGCGCTAAAAGTGTGGCCATCCTTTTCTACCGTAATTACGTGATTTCCGATTGGAACCTCAATTTCAAATGTTCCGTCTTGAGCCGTTGTTACTGGTGCGTTATTTTTTGTTACTGTTTGGTTATCAATATTTAATTTAATGCCCTCTGCAGGGCAGCTGGTACCATCATAATATACGGTTCCGGTAACAGTAAACGATGAAATATCTGTGAAGTTTTGCTCACTGTGTATACCCGCTCCCTCACCAATAAACACTGTTCTATTTATTGGGCTAAAGGCATGTGTTTCAAATGATGGAGTAACGGTAAAAACCTGACCAGTTCCAATATAGCCTATATTGGTAACCACGTAAGTACCTCTATCATCTGTATAACTTGCATAGGCCAATTGAGAAGTAGAAGGAATTGAATCACTAAATGACCCATTAAGGGTTATTCCATGATTTTCGTTATAAACTGATCCATTTCTTGAGTAATCAAAAAAGCCATTGTATCCTATTATCTTTTCATCAAATGTATAATAGGCCAAAAGTCCAATATCATCTGGATTTACTCGCCTCGAGAAGTCTTCGGTAACTTGAAAAGCTGTTTTTGAGCGATTATAAACCCTCACCTCGTCTAGGTATCCAACAAAACTAGTTCCCATTTCTATGGCAGAATTGTTCATTGGTAATTGCACAAATGCACCCAAAGCAATTCCTGAAGACCTAATACCATTCAGATAAATAATCAT
>JBILPP010000131.1:0-5343 GCA_044373765.1 Bacteroidia bacterium | reverse complement strand
TGGGGATGCAAAGGTAAGTAATTGTTTTAATTTGTCAAACTTTATTTTAAAATTATTTCTAACCTGTATATAAAACCTCTAATTTAAAACGATCACTTTTGATCTTTACAAAGAACTGTTTTTTCCGCACGTTTAATCGGTAACGGGATGCAAATGTAGGCCGATTTAACTTTGTAGCAAGTATGGCTTAATAATAATTTAACACTCGACTATAAATGAGGCAATTAATTTTTAACTTTTTTAAGAAGAGCCATGTAAAACCCATCAAAGCCGCTATCATTTGGTGATATAATCTCTTGTTTTACCATCTCAAAACTTGAGTTATGTTGCAAGAATGTTTCAACCTGCTGTGTATTTTCAATAGGTAATATGCTGCAGGTTGCATAAACCAGCTGACCTCCTAGTTTAACCATATCAGCGTATTCGGTAATGATTTTTTGTTGGGTTGTTCTAATATTGTTTATAAACTCAGGTTTCAATTTCCATTTGGCGTCAGGATTTCTCTTGATGACACCTAGGCCAGAACAAGGAACATCGAGCAAAACCCTATCAGCAGAATTTTTAAGTTTATTAATGGTGTTATTTTCAATTAGGCGTGTTTCTATATTCTGGGCACCTGCACGTTTTGCTCTTTTCCTTAGCTCTTCTAACTTCCAAAGTTCAGTATCAAGAGAAACAATACGACCTTTGCTTTCCATTAATGCAGACAAATGCAATGTTTTTCCTCCAGCACCAGCACATGCATCAATCACATGCATACCTGGCTTTACATCAAGAAATGAAGCCACTTTTTGTGAAGAAGCATCTTGTACTTCAAATAAACCTGCTTTAAATAATGGATTGGTAAATAGGTTACTACGTTTATATAATTTAATGGCATCGGGATAATCGGTTAACGGCTCTGCTTTAATTTCTAATTTTGATAATTCTTGCAAGAGTTTTTGACGTGTAGTTTTGATTGTATTGACACGGATAATAAGAGCTGCTGGTTTGTTTAATGCTGTAATTTCATCAGCCCAAGCATTGCCTAACTGATCATTTCCTAACTCGTTTAACCAATCAGGAATAGATTGGGCAATGGGTAAATCTTTTTGAGCATCTTCTTTGCGCTTAAAAATCAGTGAAGGCTTGACATTTTTAAACTCTGTCCATGCGGGATATTCGGCACCTTTCAAAACTTGCCAAACACCAAATAAATGCCATAAACTGCCTTTATTGATGTTTGCTTCATTGTTATCACCAACGAAGTTGATTAATCGCCACCAACGTACTATTTCATATGTATTCTCGGCTATATATGCGCGATCTCTAGCCCCCCATTTGGTGTTTGATTTCAGAATTCGTTCAATTACTTTATCAGCATATTTGCCTTCAATAAAAATTTGCTCAAGCCCACTTATTACTGCTTCTACTAATATTCTATGTACTTTCATCTATTTAAATTAATACTGCAAGGTTACAAATAATAAATGTTGTATTCAGGCTTTATTAAGTATATTGAGTAAATAAGATCATCTATTCTTCCAACAAATCTTTTAAATCTTTTAAAATTCGCCAATTAACGGGTAGGTAATTATTCATCCTATTTGGCATAACTTTTACCCAACCTAAAGCGATGTTTTGGTATTTAACTAAATAGGTATTTTGAGGCACCGAAGGAACATCAAACGTATCTTTACGCAAAAATTTTAATGCGTTAGTTTTTTCAACTTGCAGTAAAGGGATTTTGTCATTAATATGTATGCTTAATGCCAATTGGTGATCAGGAATCAATTTGTTATTCATCATCTGGCCTAACTTTAGTCCCGATAACCGAACATTTAGCTTTGACCTTAAAAACATGATGTTATTGGCGAGGGTTTGGGGTAATGCATATATAGTATTTGATGCATTTATTATTTGAAAAAGGTCAATTTCTTTTACCCATTCCCTCAGGATATCAAGTTCTTTAGTATTCACTTTTTCGAACTTTGTTTCTCGGATTTTTAAAATATTAAACGTTTCTTCTTTTGGTTTTTGCAAACACGAAATAAAAAAGCCTTCACTCATCACTTTATGCGGATAAAATCTATATGCAAAAATATTTTCACCTTCAGACTTCGAGGCTGTTTCAATACCCCATGATTTGTTAAATGGAATTTCAACAGACTTTAATCCAAATTCTTTTTCCATCCAAATTACGTTATCTTCATTTTCGCAAGTATTAAAAGTACAAGTTGAATAAACAATAAATCCTCCAGGCTTTAATGCAGGTAGTACATCTGTTAATATGCGTTTTTGACGATTTGAACACAGTTGAACATTCTCCTCGCTCCACTCATTAATCGCATTTTTATCTTTTCTAAACATACCCTCCCCTGAACAAGGCGCATCAACAACAATAATATCGAAAAAATTAGTAAGTGAGGTAAAGTCTTTGGGGTCGTTATTTGTAACCAACATATTACTTCTACCCCACTTGATGCAATTCTCTTCAAGCACATTTACGCGTGATTTGATAATCTCATTTGCAACCAACAAACAATTATCATCAAGTTGGTCTAGCAATAATGTTGTTTTACCACCGGGTGCCGCGCATAAATCAAGTACTGTAAAATGTGTATTTAGCGTTGATGTAATTTGCTTGATAATGTGTGAAAGATACATTGAGGATGCCTCTTGTACATAATATGCACCAGCGTGAAAGAGCGGATCGGCTATAAAAGAAGGTCTTTCATTGAGGTATTTGGCATTTGATATCCAAGGAACATCGACTTCTGAAATAAAGGCCTCTATTTTTTTGAACGGATTAAGCCTGATGGTTGTTGCAGGATTGCTAGATATTGCCTCAAAAAAAAGTTCGGCCTCATTTGGAAGTAGAGACCGAACATTTTCGACAAATTTATTGGGTAATTTTAACACCCTACAATATTACAATGTCTTGGATAAAAAAGCATTATAGTTATGTTTTAAATCCAGAAACATTTTTTGAAATTGTTGCACTCGTTCTATTAAACCTTGATCAGCCTCTATTTTTCTGTGATCTGCAGCTACTGGATTGTCTGAAATATTCTTCTCAATATTCTTCTCTGCTTCTTTAACATCGTGGCGCAGCATTTGTAACTCGTTTAGGTGAGTTATGAATTGATTTTGAAACTGCTCAACTTGAGCTGTAATCTCTTGTTTATTATTCGCTGTTAGTACTTTCTCCAAATTTACTTTAAAGAGTGCAATCTCATCATCAGCAAGAGCCAATTCGTTCAACCAAGATTTATGGCTGTTGTGTAATTCGTAAAGATAGGTTAATGTTGTCATGATAATTATTGTTTAATTGATTTCCGAAAACAAATGTCAAAAATTAATTGGATAGAAACTATGATAAACCTCAACATCAATATTGATTGATATCATCGTTTGTTCGCTTAAAATTTTGTTAATATAATTGCGGTTATATTTAAAGCACTTTAAATTACTAAATTTACAAAAAAAATATCAGTATGCGTTTAAAATTATCATTATTAGGGTTAATTCTATTTTCAATTCAGCATCTATACGGCTATAATATTACAATTAAAATAACAGGGGCATCAAACACTAAATTTTTGCTAGGTTATTACTATGGCGATAAACAATATATAAAGGATAGTGCAATAACGGATGCTACAGGTAAGATGGTATTCAAAGGCAAAGATCAATTACAAGGAGGAATATATTTAATAGCAAGTGCAGATAAAGCATTGCTATTTGATTTTATAGTTACGGAACAAATATTCTCTTTGGATACGGATACTGCAGACTATTCGGGGAACATGAAGGTAAAAGGATCAGAAGAGAATGTAGTATTTTTCGAATACACAAAATATACTGCCAAAATAGGAGCAGACGTTATACCTCAAGAAAAAAAATACAAAGAAGCAAAAGAGAAGAAAGATACTGTAGCAGCCAGACAAGCCAGAGAAAAGATTGTTGAATTTGAAAAAAAATTAAATGATTACAGGAACAATCTAATCAAAACCAAACCCAATACTTTGATTGCAAAAGTTTTTAATATGATGCAGGATGTTGAGATTCCAGAGGCTCCTGTTTTATCAAATGGCATAAAGGATTCATCGTTTGGTTATCGTTATTTCCGTGAACATTACTTTGACAATTTCGACTTCAATGATGATAG
Organism: Bacteroidia bacterium; assembly: GCA_044373765.1. Lineage (GTDB taxonomy): Bacteria > Bacteroidota > Bacteroidia > UKL13-3 > UKL13-3 > UBA6183. The sequence continues at coordinate 1,193 of JBILPP010000131.1, read as the reverse complement.
AATTGTTTACACTCCGGTGTTTCACAGCCGCATAGAATATTACATTACAAAACTTACGCCCCAAATTCCTGATAGTATAAATAAGGCAATAGACTTTTTAATTCAAAAAACACAGCAAAATAAAGAGATAAGTAAATGGTGTATATATTGGATAACCAATCATTATGAAACTTCTCAATATATGGGAATGGATGCTGTTTTTGTTCATATGGTTGATAGCTACTATAACGACAGTAAAAAAACATTTTGGGTAGATGATGCTCTTCGTGCAAAAATTAATGACCGTGCCGATAACCTAAGGAATAATTTATTAGGCAAAATAGCACCTAATCTTGTTATGCCTGATACGGGTTATGCTAAGCGTGAACTTCACCATATAAAAGCTAAATATACCATGATACTATTTTGGGATGCTAATTGTGGAAGATGTAAAGAAGAAATTCCAAGATTGAAAGATTTATACGAGAAATTAAATAAAGATGATATAACAAACGGAAAAAAATTAGAAGTATATGCAGTTAGCTTAACCAATATTGCTGAAGAATGGAAGAAGTTTGTGGCAGATAACAAACTAAAATGGGTTAATGTGAGTGATTTGTACAATAACACTAAGTTTCGTAAGTTGTACGATATATATAGTACACCTGTTATTTACCTGCTAAACGAAAAAAAGGAAATTGTAGCAAAAAGATTGAGTGTTGAGCAAGTTGCTGATTTCATTGAAAAAGGGATAGAATAACCTTGATGAATAAACCACTAAAAATAGGTATAACCGGAGGAATTGGGAGCGGAAAAACGCATGTTGCTCAAATATTCATGAAATTGGGAGTTCCTATTTACTTTGCTGATGATCGTGCAAAATGGTTAATGATTACTAATTTAACAATCGTTAAAAAAGTGCTTCAACTCTTTGGACCAAATGCATATGATAATGACTCTTTGAATAGAGCTTACATTGCGAACAAAATCTTTAAAAATAAATTGCTTTTAGAAAAGCTTAACTCCATTGTGCACCCCGAGATTTCTGATGATTTTAATAAATGGGTTGAATCTCAAAAAGCGCCTTATGTTATTAAGGAAGCTGCATTATTAATTGAAAGTGGTTCATTTAAAGATTTAGACGCAATTTTAACCATTGATGCGCCAATAGAAGTTAGAATTAAAAGGGCCGCTTATCGTGACAAGCAGACTGA
>JBILPP010000130.1:0-5406 GCA_044373765.1 Bacteroidia bacterium | reverse complement strand
ATAACAGTAGTATATTCGGGGGTTGAAAATTGAACATGAAGCCGACCCTATATTTATTACTTTTACCTATACTATTTGTAGCAAATTTAAGCCTTGTTAATGCCCAAACATTTGAGGTTACAGACGGTGATACCATTAACCTCACAGATAAAAGCGGTAAAAAGCAAGGTTTCTGGCGATATTTCTGGTCGAACGGTGATTTAAAATACGAAGTGTATTACGAAAACAACGAAAAAGAAGGTCTAGAAATTCGTTATTATGATACACAAGATTGCATAGAATTTAGCAATACATACAAAGACGGCATGTTATCAGGGCCTAGTGTAACCTTTTTCCCAAATTGCAGCACCAAAGTAGAAGAAGGTTATTTAACAGGCAAAAAACATGGTTATGAGCGTGCATATGATGAAAATGGCTTTTTGCTGACTGAAGCCAAATTTGAAAAAGGAGAATTAGAAGGAAGTTACGCGCATTTTGACAAAAAAGGCTATGTAACTTATGAGAGTCCTACCAAAGAAACTACGTTAAAATTCGACAAGTTTTTAACAGGAGAATACAAAATAAAAGACTCTACTATTTTTAGGGTTTTTAGCCGTAACAAAGAGTGGAAAAAAGTAATGATGGTGGTTGATATGACTGGTAGCATGTTTCCATACATTGGCCAAATGTTGGTTTGGTACAAGAAGAATTTTGAGGGAGAAAAAATAAAATACTATGCACTTTTTAATGATGGAGATAATATTCCCGACAACAAAAAAGTAATTGGCCGAACTGGTGGTGTGCATACTTTTGAAGCAAAGGATTATAAAAAGTTTAAAAAGGACATTGAAGACGTACGCAAAATGGGGGAAGGCGGAGATGACCCAGAAAACGACCTTGAAGCCCTGCTTACTGCAATGGTTGCCTACCGCGATTACCAGAGCTTGGTTTTATTGGCAGACGATAGTGATATACGCGATATGAGCTTATTAAAGCGTATCCGTAAACCAGTGCACATCGTGCTGTGTGGAACTAAACGCGGCATTAATCCACAATACATTAAGTTAGCCATACAAACCAAAGGAAGCATACATACAGCCAATAATGATGTGTATATCAAAAACCTTAAAGAAGGCGAAGAAATCACATTAGATAATGATATTTTTATTTGGCAAAATGGCGATTTGGTCTTGGTTGATGTAAAAGAACAATAACAAGTGTTATGGTTAAATCACCCGAAGAAATGCAACCCCTATTGGCTTCAAAAAACATAGAAAACATGTTTTTTAAAAAGCACTTGCGTAACTTTAAAAGTGAATATATTGACAAAAGCATACATGCCCTAAGCGAGCAAATTACCCCACAAATAGATTGCACCACTTGTGCAAACTGTTGCAAAAAACTTGAGCCAGGTTTAGAAGAACAGGAGGTGATTACATTGGCTAATATAAAAAATATGGAACCTCATATCTTCAAACAACAATTTGTTGGTTTTGATGGTGATGCTAACTATTTAAAAACCAAACCTTGTATGTTTTTAAACGATTGCAAGTGTAGTATATACCTACAAAGGCCTAATGCTTGCTCAGGCTATCCGCACCTTGATGCTAAAGACATGAAATACAAACGCAGCTTATGGAGTAATTACACCATATGCCCTATTGTATTTAATGTAATTGAGGCGTTAAAGAGTGAATTAAAATTTACTTATGGCAGTTGAATTGTTTAGTGAATTTATGCAGCATATTGGTGCACAAAAACATGCAACACAAGCGTCACCATTTCACCTATATTTTATTGAAGAAAAAAAACTACTTATACATTTTATTGATTTAAATACTTACAAGAAAAACCCCTTACCCGAAACCTTTTTTTTAAATTTAAGTAGCAATTCAAATCTCATTCATCACCATATTATACATGTATGGGAAGATATTTGGACACACAAAACAGATTTGGTTAAACTTCGTTTGCAATCTATTATCGGATTGGCTAAAAAAATTCACGCACGCAAAACCGAAATTGTTCGAATGAACAAGCTACAAGCAGGTGAATTTTTAAACCAATATCATTTGCAAGGAAGTACATCTGCCTATTACAAATATGGATTAACACATGAAGATGTATTGGTTGCTGTGGCCACATTTAGTAAAGCCAGAACCATGTATGATGGACCCGTGTATTACAGAAGCTATGAATTGGAACGTTTTGCAAGTAAAGCTGGGGTAAACATTGTTGGTGGGTTAAGCAAATTGATGCAACATTTTATAAAAACCAATCATGCAAAGCACCTAATGACCTATGCAGACAGAGACTGGAGCACTGGGGAAAGTTACTTAAAAATTGGATTTAAATTAATTGAAGAAACACCACCGCAAAGTTTTTATATTGACGAAACTACGCTAATGCGATACACAGACAAGCAAGTTTTAATCCCTAACAACAATATTAAAATATTCAATTCGGGGAGTTTAAAATTTGTTTGGGACAATAGATAATACTAACGGTATTTGGTTTTGCTAAAGATGAAAATAATTAAGCAGGTACAACTGAATTTATTGCATAAAGTAGCACTATATTACCTGATAAAACTAATCCATATTAAAAGTGGAATCAATAAAACCCATTCTATTTATTACTTTTGCTGAGTGCCACCAACATTTAATTTAATTGTAATTTTAGGACCAACAGCTTGCGGAAAAACAAGGCTGGCTGCGGCATTGGCATACCATTTAAAAACACATATTATTAGTGCCGATAGCAGACAAGTTTATAAACAAATGAATATTGGCACCGGAAAAGATTACGAAGATTATACCATCAATAATCAGCCTATACCCTACCATTTAATTGATATTTTAGCACCAGGTGAACGATACAATTTACATGAATTTATGCGCGATTTTTTTGCAACATTCATGCAACTTCAAGAACAACATCTTACCCCCATTTTATGTGGTGGCACAGGACTATACATTGATAGCGTATTGCGCAACTTAAATTATGCAGCTGTTCCAAATAACCAAGATTTACGGAAATCCATTTCGCATATAACACACCAGGAACTCTTGGTTTATTTTAACCAAATGCCAAAAACCGATTACACGATTAAGGCTGATTTATCAACCCAAAAAAGAACCATTAGGGCCATAGAAATAAACCACTATCTACAAGATCATATTTTAGAGAAGACAACATCACCCGAAATTAAACCGCTTATTATTGGGCTTGATGTAAGTAAAGAAATTCGCAGGCAACGCATTACCCAACGTTTACAACACAGACTTAAAAATGGGTTGATTGAGGAGGTTGAAAAACTTCTTAGCGAAGGGGTAAGTCACGAACAATTGCAGTATTATGGCTTAGAGTATAAATTTGTTTCACAATTTTTATTGGGGTTAATGAGTTACGAAGCATTGGAAGAATTACTGAATAATGCCATACAACAGTTTGCCAAAAGGCAAATGACCTACTTTAGAAAGATGGAAAAAGATGGCCAAATTATTCATTGGGTTGATGCCACGGTTGGCATTGATGAGCAATTAAAACAGGTAATTGCATTATTAAATGGAAACAATTAATAAGCCGTTTGTTATTTTAGCATTTTAATTAATACCAAAGTTATGGCCGGATGCGGTTATGTATGCCCACAATGCGAAGGACGCGGATTTACCGAAAATGGTGAAGCTTGCGATTGGTGCACGGATAAGACTGACGAATTAACTGATACCATAACCGATACCGCATGGATAAAAGAAGTGCATGAAGGGAAATGTTGCGCAGATGAATGAACAAGAATTTAAGTATTACGCCATTTTTAAACCTTTCGGCTATTTAAGTCAATTTGTTTGTGAGCACAAAAACAAAAAGTTGCTAGGTGATTTATACCAATTAGAAGAAAATGTAATGCCCATTGGCCGTTTAGATGAACATAGCGAAGGGCTTTTATTATTGAGTAACAATGGCAAGTTGCACCAGCACTTATTGGCACATCACACAGAAAAAGAATATTGGGTTTTGGTTGAAGGTGATGTAAGCGATGATACCATCACACAATTGGAACTAGGAGTAGGCATTTCGCACCAAAGTATAATATACCACACCAAACCTGCCAAAGTAAAACGATTAGAAAATGTAGAATTCCCCGAAAGGTATCCACGTGTTAGGTACCATAAATACAAACCACATACTTGGTTAAGCATTTGCATTAAAGAGGGCCGCTTCCGACAAGTTAGAAAAATGACTGCCGTAGTTGGTCATCCAACATTACGCTTGGTGCGCGTACGTATAGGAAACTACACCATTAATACACAAACCACAATTGGCAGCATTACGCCAATAAACCCTAACGACATTATGGATTTATTTAATTTTAATGCAGGTTAAATATGTGCTAAAGTGCTACATAAAAGTAAATTGCTATCTTTGAATGATTAATATTTTTAACATGAAAAAACACGTACTTGTTATTTGTTTACTATTTATTGCAGCAGTAACAAAATTAAATGCACAGTGCATACCTGATCCTGATTTAAATAGTACAGGATTTACACCTGCTGAATTGCCTTATTCTTATGTAGGTGAACAATACAACCAAGTGCTAAGTTTTAAAGCACCACTTGATACTGTTGCATTTTTTAATGGCACGTGGTTGCAAGTGTTGATTGACTCAGTGATCATGATGAACTTAAAAGGAGTGCCTGCCAACTATTCTTATCAATGTTTAAATCGTTGTGCCATACCGGGTGGTGGTAAAGGATGTGCACTATTAACGGGTAAAGGAGATTCATCTCAAGTTGGAGCTTATCGGATTGCTATATTTCTAAATACATACTATCATCCTAAAATATCACCTACAACTAAGCTAAACAGAATCGATTCTGGTGACAGTTATCAATTTAGAATATTTTTACCTACCGGTTTAGGTGGTATATTTCCTGCCGATGCGCCTATAGAAATTAAAGCCTATCCAAACCCAAGCAAAAGCGCAATAAATTTTGATTTATCAGCTTTGCCCCACCACACCAATGGCAGTTATACCATTGTTGATGCACTTGGAAGATCTGTTGCTGAAGGTGTTTTTGCTAATAATTTAGCTCCTGCAATTAATATCTCATCATACCAAAACGGCATTTATAAATGCGTAATAAAAACAAACGATGGCGTTTATTTTACCAGTTTTTTAAAGGATTAAAAACACCAAATACAATTTGTAAAAAAAGACAGCCTATACAGCTGTCTTTTTTTATGCTGAACAAATTGATTAATTAAATCGTTCGCTTGTATTAAGTTCTAATGAGTGCTTTTAAATTTTAAAGCGCATTTGCAAATTAAATGTTCTTGGCGGGTCCATCCTTGCAGGACGGGTAGCATACTCTAAATTCATTACATTGTTTACAATAAAACTTACTGTTAAATTAGGACTAA
>JBILPP010000129.1:0-5418 GCA_044373765.1 Bacteroidia bacterium | reverse complement strand
AGCGGGATTTGACTTTAAAAATGGTCTTTACTATGTAAATATTGGACAAGGGAAGCACAGATGTTGGTCAGACTGTAAGGAATTCGGATTTTTGTCAGCAGGACAAGATAAAAAATGGAGTGACCAAATTCGAAAACTTGAACCAGGCGATGTTATTGTAGCATATTTAAAATCCCATGGCTATGTTGGTATTGGACGTGTAATTGAAAAAGCGGTTAAAATAAATGACTTTAAAATTGAAGGGAATTTGTTAAATCATTTTCATCTTAAAGAGCCAAATATTTTTGAAAACAACGACAATGAAAAATCAGAATATCTAGTAAAAGTTGAATGGATAAAATCGGTGGACAGTAAAGATGCAAAATGGAAAAGTAAAGCAGGCCTTTTTACAATTCAAGCAATAAAAGCTTCTTTACAAGGACAAAGAATAACCAGAGAGTTTTTAGAAAGAGAGTTTAATATCAAATTTGAAGACCTATTATTAACTGAATAAAATGGATTGAAGAGGAACAGCAGCAAATAACTTCACATGTAGACAAAATAATATTCAGATGTATATCATCAATAAGCCTTTAAATCTGTTAATTAAGAATATATAAATACTTGTAGTATATACCAATAATATATACCTTTGTTGCATGAAAATTCTATCCTTAAAATTAGATGACGAAATCTTCAGTGAGGCGGAAGAAATAACTGGTAAGTTAAACGTGGCCAGAAATAGGTATATAAACGAAGCTGTTGACTTATTTAACCGCGTAAATAAAAGACGACTGTTAAAGAAACAGCTCACCAAAGAGTCTGCATTAACAAGCAAAGATGCTATGGATATTCTTCATGAATTTGAACGTTTATTGGATGAAAATTAATCAATATGACATATGGCTTGCCGACCTTAATCCTACTCGAGGTACCGAACCGGGTAAGACTCGTCCTGTTGTTGTTATACAAACAGATTTATTAAATGACTCACATCTTTCAACCATTGTTTGCCCCATAACTACTAATGTGATAAAGGATGTTGATGTATTGAGGGTTCATTTGAAAAAGAATCAGCTCGATAAATTAAGCGATGTATTGGTAGACCAAATACGTGCGATTGATAATAAGCGGCTAATTAGCCGACTTGGTGAACTAACCAAGGATCAGCGAGAAAAACTAAGAGCAAATCTCCTCATTGTGCTTGATTTGTAGCGTTAAGAGAAGCAAGTACAATTTACTTTGTTATCGATAACTTATTAGATTAAACCAGTAATTTTCTTTATCAATACCATTAAAATAATTGCAGAAAGCAACATTCCCAATCCAGTTATCTCATCCTTTCACATCTTTATCCGCTGCATAAACTCATCAATATGCTGCTCCAAGTTTTCAAGTTCACTTAGCTCAACACGGTGGCAAATTTTAGTGAGTTGGTTGGGTTCAAAATTTATGGTGCTAATTTGGGCAATGGCAGTAAAGTCAGCATCCTCAAGGTTATTGTTAAATAAGTTATCGGTTGTTAAAACCTGGTAAGGCAAGTTTTTTAATAGCGTCATTTTGCTTAGGGTATGTTCATCAACCCTAACAAAATACTGCAAACTAACGTAGTGCCCCCACCACAACATCATACGCAAATGGTGCTCCATGTGTTGGGCAGATAATTGTGGTGTATCCAGCACCACGTATGGCATATCCAGGTAGTTTTCGCCACGTGTTACTTTAAATGTTTGCTTGCTGTTTGGGTAATAAGCTTGCATCAACCAACTGCCCATACCATGCATGGCATCATAAAAATTACGGATCAGTTTTTGTTTCATCTGCATATAAATTGGATCCGAAATAAAATCCAATTCATGTTTTGTCAGTTTAAATGTTGATTTTTGCATTCCACTTCAAATAAAGCGTATTTGAAAAAGTTAAACCTATTAATTGTAAAACAATTTACTAAGTCGTTTGTGCCCACATTTTTAGTGGTGCTGTTTATCTTGTTGATGCAGTTTGTATGGCTGTATATTGACGACCTTGCGGGTAAGGGTTTAAGCGCATGGGTTATTGCCCAATTAATGTTTTACTTCTCGGCCAGTATTATTCCAATGGCCCTGCCTTTATCTATTTTATTGGCATCCATCATGACGTTTGGCAACTTAGGCGAAACCTACGAGTTGGTAGCAGCCAAGGCTGCAGGCGTTTCTATTTGGCGCATGTTTACACCACTTATTTATGTGATGTTATTTTTGGGTGTATTTGGTTTCTTTACGTCAAATGTATTGATACCCGAGGCCAATTTAAAAAAGGGCTCGTTGTTGTACGACATCAAACAACAAAAGCCTACCATACTAATACAAGATGGCGTGTTTTTTAATGGCATTGAAGGCATTAGCATGCGTGTAGGTAAACGTAATGCAGAAACAGATGAACTGTTTGATATTGTTATTTACGACCAACGCCAAGGCGGCAGCAAGCCTGTTATTATTACTGCCGAAAAAGGCAAAATGGTAATGGGTGACGATAAACGTTATTTGTTTTTTACCTTATATAACGGGGCACGTTACGAGGAGATGGATAAACAACAAGGTTACGATCGTTCATATCCGCATACCACATTTAGCTTTAAGGAAGAAGAAATTGTATTTGATTTGCAAGCTTTTAAGTTTAGCCGTACCGATGAAAGTTTGTTTAAAAACCACCACCAAATGTTAAATGTGGTGCAACTAAGCAATGGCTACGATTCGTTGGGTGGTGTAATAGCAGAAAAAAGGGAGTCGTTACGTACCAGTTTAAATGCGTATTTTCATTTTGCCGATTCAACCCAAAAACTACAACCCATAAAAGCCACCAACATACCCGATAGTATTTTTACTCACCTGCTAAAGTTTACACAACAAACAGTGGTAACAGCGGCATTAAATAATGCACGTTCGGCAAAAGGTTATGTAGAGTATAGCATAAGCGATGTAAGTGATACCGAACGTACCCGCATTAAATACGACATAGAATGGCACCGTAAATTTACCTTATCTGTTGCTTGCATTATTATGTTTTTTATAGGTGCACCGTTTGGTGCCATTGTGCGCAAAGGCGGATTTGGTATGCCTGTAGTTATATCTGTTGTATTTTACATCATTTACCACATCATTTCCATTACTGGAGAAAAAATGGTTAAAACATCTTCTACATCTGCACCAATGGGCATGTGGTTAGCTGTAATGATATTGGCCCCTGTGGGCATGATATTGACTTATTTGGCTTCTACAGATTCTGGTTTATTTGATAAAGCATCGTGGAAAGCAGCCTTTAAACGTTTACTTATATTAGGTAAAAAATAACATGGCACTTCGCATTTTATTATTGATAAACCGCGTACCCTGGCCTGTTAAAGATGGTGGCACATTGGCCCATTACAACTTATTAAAAGGGTTGAGTGAAGCAGGCTGTGACATCACGCTTGCCGCCATGAACACCAGTAAACACCAGGTAGAAATAACTAAACTACCCATTGCATTTACCCGCTTGGCAAAACTTCATACCGCTTTTGTTGACAATAGGGTGAAGGCTTGGCCTGCATTTAAAAATTTATTTACCAAACAATCATACAACATACAACGGTTTATAACCCCTGCGTATAGCCAACTTTTGGTTGATATCCTTACTAAACAACAGTTTGATTTGGTGTTGTTTGATGGCCTTTATACTGCGCCCTATATTGATGTGGTGCGTAAACACAGCAGGGCTATGATGTGGTTAAGGCAACATAATGTAGAGTATAAAATATGGGAAACACTGGCCAATCAAACAGAACAAATACTTAAAAAAAATTACGTAAAACTGCTGACCAAGCGCCTTAAAAAATTTGAACAACAGGTGTTACCAAAGTTTGATGCCATTGTAGCGTTAACCCAAAAAGATCTAACAGATATGCAAGCCTTGGGCTGTAAGCAACCTATGTTTATTTCGCCAGTGGGTATAGATTTTAAACAAACGGTAAGCAAAACAGCGGTTCAACCCAAATCTGTTTTTCATTTAGGTGCAATGGATTGGCAACCCAACCAACAAGCCATGGTGTGGTTTGTAACCCAAGTTTGGCCGCTGGTTATTAAACAAGAACCTGATGCAATTTTTTACATGGCGGGTAAAAAAATGCCTGTTACGTTTAAAAAATACCAAACCCAAAACATTAAAATAATGGGCGAGGTAGAGGATGCCACCGCGTTTATGCAAAGCAAACAAATTATGGTGGTGCCTTTATTTGCAGGAAGCGGTATACGCGTAAAAATATTAGAAGGCATGAGTTTAGGTAAAGCCATAGTTACCACCAAGCTTGGTGTAGAAGGCATTGATGCCCAGCACAAAAAACACTTATTGGTAGCCGATGGTGCCGAAGCTTTTGCAGCCAGTATTATTGAATTGCTAAAAAATAATATTATGGCCGAACAACTTGGTAACGAAGCCAAACTGTTGGCAACTGACCAATATCATAATAACAAAGTGATCGCTCGGTTGTTAAACTTTTATAATACACAACAGCACACTTAATTTGCAGTGCAATTTATATACACGAAATGAGTTTTAAATTTAATACCATAGAAGAAGCTATTGAAGACATTAAACAAGGTAAGTTAATTATTGTTGTTGATGATGAGGATAGGGAAAATGAAGGCGATTTCTTAACGGCTGCGCGCAATGTAACGCCAGAGGTGATTAATTTTATGGCTACCCATGGTCGGGGTTTAATATGTGCACCCATTACGCCAGAGCGCAGCCAAGAGCTGGGTTTAAACCTAATGGTTAAACAAAACAATGCAGTGCACGAAACTGCTTTTACTGTTTCTGTTGATTTATTAACACAGGGATGCACAACAGGTATAAGTGCACAAGATCGTTCTAAAACGGTGCAGGCATTAATTAACCCCAACATAAAACCTGATGAATTGGGTAAACCTGGACATATATTTCCGTTAATTGCCAATAAAGAAGGTGTATTGCGCAGGGCAGGTCATACCGAAGCAGCAATAGATTTATCGCGTTTGGCAGGGTTTGAGCCTGCAGGTTGTATAGTAGAAATTTTGAATGAAGATGGCAGCATGGCCCGTTTACCCGATTTAATTAAGGTGGCCGAACGCTTTAGTTTAAAATTAATTACCATTAAAGACTTAATAGCGTACCGTTTAAAAACCGAAAGTTTAATACGCAGAGTGATATCTGTTGAAATGCCAACCAAACATGGCCATTTTGAGTTGATTGCTTTTGAACAAAAAGACAATGGCCAGGAGCACATGGTGCTTAAAAAAGGAACATGGGAGCCTAATGAACCTGTATTGGTGCGTGTGCATTCATCATGTATCACAGGCGATATTTTCCATAGCATGCGTTGCGATTGCGGTGAGCAATTAGAAAAATCGATGGAGATGATTGAGCATGAAGGTAAGGGTGCTATCA
>JBILPP010000128.1:0-5421 GCA_044373765.1 Bacteroidia bacterium | reverse complement strand
AGCTTATAACCTTACGAAAATAGTGTTTTTATTCTAAAATGGCAGGTTGTGTTCAAGTGCATGGTTAACAGGTTGTTTGCTTTTGTGTTTTATTGATAGGAAACAATGCAGTTATAAAAATGTCTTAATTCACGTGTGTTGGGTGCTTCCTAGACACAAAAAAGCAAAACGATTAATAAACAAAACCGCGAAACACATGCAGTGTTTCGCGGTTTTGTGAAAAGTGTATTTACTAACGTTTAATTTATTTGTTGATAGCTGCAGTCATTTCTTCACTTTCTGGTTTTACAGATGATGGAAAATAAGATTGTAACTTTCCGTTTTCATCAATTAAAAACTTATTGAAGTTCCATTTTACTTCGTAATCGTCAAGGTTGTTATTGTTTTTTTGACATAACCATTGGTAAACTGGGTGTTGGTTCTTTCCTTTAACGTCAATTTTTTCAGTTAACGGGAAAGTAATACCAAAGTTCTTTTTGCAAAAAGCACCAATCTCTTCTTCACTACCCGATTCTTGTCCAGCAAACTGGTTACAAGGAAATCCAATTACCACCAATTTGCCTTTATACTTCTCGCTTAACTTTTGCAAGCCATCATATTGTTTTGTGTAACCACATGCTGATGCGGTATTAACACATAAAATTTTCTTGCCCTTATAATCAGCAAAGTTAATGCTGCTTTTTCCGTCAAGGGTTTTAATTTTTAACTCGTAAAACGATTTTCCCATGGGTGCATGCACTACGGATTTAACCCTAAAAATAAAACTGTAAGCTAGCATACCCAGTGCTGCAATTGACGACAGAATTAATATTTTCTTTTTCATATTCATAAATTCAAAATAGCTTGTTGTACATCCTCCATTTGCCATTGTGGTGTTGATGTTGCGCCACATATACCAATTGTATCCCCTTCGCTAAACCAACTTTTATCTAAATCTTCTTTACAGCTTACAAAAAACGTATTCGGGTTTTCTTCCTTACATACATCATGTAATACTTTACCATTTGATGATTTTTTACCTGCCACAAACACCACTTTATCATAACGTTTCGCGAACTTTCTTAATTCACCATCGCGGTTGCTCACTTGGCGGCAAAGTGTATCATTAAAGTCAACCTCAACACCTTTACTTTCTAATAACCCTTTTAAAGCATAAAGGTTTTTAGTGCTTTTGGTGGTTTGACTAAATAGTTGAACCTTTTGGGGTAAGGTGTACTGATCTAATTCTTCAAATTTTTCAATTACAATACCATCCCCATTTGTTTGACCAATTAATCCGTCAACTTCTGCATGACCATGTTTTCCGTATATGATGATTTGTTCGTCATCATTATGCGCTTCCCTAATTCGGTTTTGAAGCTTTAGAACTACTGGGCAACTGGCATCAACTAATTCTATATTATTATCTAATGCCAATTTGTATGTTTCTGGCGGCTCGCCATGTGCGCGAATTAAAACGCGTTCGTTGGTTAAGGTTTTTAATGTATCGTGGTCAATTATTTTTAAACCCTTTTTTCGCAAACGCTCAACCTCTTCATCATTGTGTACAATATCACCAAGGCAATATAAACTACCTGTTTCGTCCAATATTTCTTCGGCCATGTGAATGGCATAAACCACACCAAAACAAAAGCCCGAGTTGTTGTCTATTTCTACGTTTACATTCATAGCGGAAACAAAATTAACCAATTAAACCACATAATTGTTTGCCCAATGTAAAACGTTTTGGGCAAATAGCTGTTAATCTTGCATGGCCAACACAACAGAAGAAAAAGAATTTGAAAGCTACAGCGGTCCCGCATCGTTATCGCCAATACCATTAAGTGTTGGTTCTGTGCCCATTAAGCCAGAAGATAAGGGTAAAATAAGGGCTAATGCCGTTGAAGCCATGCACCATTATGCACAGCAAGAAATGGACATGTTGCGTAAACAAGCGGACTTAATTATGCAGCAAGTTCGTGAAATTGAAGACAGATTAAAAATATCTGAACAAATCTATCAATCGGAAATGCGATTTACGCCTATAGTTAATCAAATTTACCACCTTTACGAAAAGGGCAATCATTTTGCCATTTCGCTAATTGGTCCAAACGAATGGGGCAGAAGTAAAACAGAATTGAAACATGTGGCAACGATTCGTTTATTGGGTGACCACAGCTGGCATGTAATAAATAAAAATGGCGAAACCTTATAGGAACTAATTATCTCTTATAAGTGTAATTGTGCCGTGGTCTTTGCGCTGATAGCCATTTTTCTTTTTAATGGTTATGATGTAATAATATACACCCTGAGGAATGTCTTCTCCTCCTTGGTTTTTACCATCCCAACACCAATTACCATTGGTGTTTTCGTAAATGGGAATTCCCCATCTGTTAAATATTAAAATGTGGTATTCATCACATTTTTGGCTTACCCCAGTAACCTGATAACAGTCGTTTATTCCATCATTATTGGGTGTAAATACATTTGGAATCATTACTTGTTGTCCGCTATCCCCATCAATAAAATAAACATTTTCTGCTGTATCTGCACAAAAATTTTCCTGATTAAAAATAAGGCTAACCTTGTAAGTTCCGGTAACAGCATATTGGTGTCTTGGACTAAACTCTTCGCTGCTGTCTCCATCACCAAAACGCCAAATTAATGGAACCTTGTTCGTGTTGTTTAAATTCTTAAATACAACATCAAGCGAACAACTATCTCGTTGCATTATAAAATCTGCGTATGCTTGCACATTTACAACAATGTTTTTTTCCAACGTATCGCGCACCTTGCACGTATTACTATCTACAACAACCAACTTAATGGTGAATTTTCCAGCTTGTTTAAGCGTATCGCCAAACCCTGCATTGGTGTTGTTAACCAATATGTTGTTTAAATACCAATAGAAGTATTTACCGTTGGTACTTGTATTGGTTGTACTAAAATAAGCTGGGGCGCAAAGGGTACTGTCTGTTAGTAAAAAATCTGCCGTTAACAAATGGCTGTTTATCCGGTAATCTATAGTTGTACTAGCGGTATCAGCGCAAGGCGTATTTGGATTAGTAATTAATGTTATAACATAGCTGGTGTCTTTTGTGTAAACGTATGTTGGGTTAATTTGGGTTGATGTTTGTCCATCACCAAAATTCCACAAATAAGCTATTGGGCTTTGGCTATTGCTTACAGATTGGTTGGTGAAAATAACCAAATTAGAACAGCTATCTTTTTTAGCAGTAAAACGCGCATCGGATGAAGGATAAGCTGTAAATGGTTTAACTAACGTATCGTACAATGCACAAGTGAGCGGGTTATACACCACTAGTTTTAATTCGTAATTTCCACTCTGGGTAATATTTTCTATAAAGTTTGTACTTACGCTATCCACCACCAACTGATTTAAATGCCAATAATTTTTTGTGGCATTAATGCTGTTATTAAATGCATTTATTACAATGGGTTCACAAATTGGGTCTGTTGTAATATTAAATTTGGCTAATAAAATGCTGTTATTAGCGTCAATCCTAATTTGTTTAGATGTACTGCGTTGGCAGGGGAAACCTGCATTTGTAGTAAGTGTAACTGTGTACCAGCCAGTATCAGCATATTTGTGTGTTGGGTTAATTTGGCTCGATAAAACACCATCACCAAAGTTCCACAAATAAATAATAGTATCGCCAATTTGCGTATTGGTTGTATTTGTAAAACGCATTTTAAGCGAGCAGCTGTCTAACTCTTCTGTAAACACTGGATATCGCTCGCTTATCAAAGAAAACGTCCTTTCAAGGGTGTCAAAAACTTGGCATGTTGTGGTGTCCCGTACCACTAATTTAACACGGTAAATTCCTGCATCACTAATGGTATCAAACCCTATATTTTGTTGAGATACCAGTTGGTTATTTACATACCAAAAAAACTGTTGGCCATTTTCGCTATTATTCCTAATCTCGATAATATTAGGTGCGCACCGCAATGTATCTAAAGGTAAAAATGAGGCACTTAAGTTTCTACCGGTTCGGCTATAATCTAAAAGATAGAAAGCAGTATCAGCGCATAGGTTTCCGGGGTTAGCTATTAAACGTATATTGTAAAAACCGTTTGTGTTGTAGAAGTGA
The DNA here is from genome assembly GCA_044373765.1 of Bacteroidia bacterium. Lineage (GTDB taxonomy): Bacteria > Bacteroidota > Bacteroidia > UKL13-3 > UKL13-3 > UBA6183. The sequence continues at coordinate 1,327 of JBILPP010000128.1, read as the reverse complement.
ACCGGATTTTGAAGCGTGCTGGTGTCGCCATCACCAAAATACCAAATGTAAGGAATTGGTTGTCCATTGCCTGATGTACTTTGGTTGTACATAAAAACAGTTGGTCCGCAACTGTCTTGTTTTACTGTAATTTTTGCTAAAGCAGCGTTTTGTACGGTAAACGTTTTTATCATGGAGTCTACCATATTACAAGCCAATGCATTTTGAACTTTTAGCTTAACGGTGTAGGTTCCTAAAACATTAAACGAGTCGGTTAAATTTATACTGCTATCAACCAATACATCATTTATATACCAATAGTTTTTTGTGGCATTGTGCGAGTTATTAATAAACTGCATGCGTTTATTTCCGCATCCGTTTCTAGGCTCAATTTTAAAATCAGCAGTTAGTACGTTTCCTTGTCTAAAATCAAATTTAAAGGTGGCGTTGCTGCACCTTGGGCTTTTGTTTGTTGGTGAGTAACTTCCTGGTGTTGTTGGAAATGTTCCGTATATGCCATCATTACAACTGGCACAAACTGATTGGTACATGATTCCCCTTTTATCAAACCGACTTGTTCCCCCGTCTACGTGATCAGCACCATATAACTCGCCAAAAAAAGTAGCATAATTTAGGCTATCTGCATTAGGGCTTAGTACAAATAAATAAAAGTCGCTGCCATCAGTAGTGGCTTGAAATGCATTAGCCGAAAATGGCATACCGTTGGTGCTACTTGCAAAACCTGTTGGGTTTAAAGTCCGGTATCTAGATTGAAAGTTAACAACCCCTGCCCAAACAGAGCCATAAATTCTGCCGCAAACATCAACCATAAAAGCACTTGGTGCTAAGGCATTATTGGCTGTTCCGTTTCCTATTTGTGTAGAGAAAATTACAGTATTCAAGTCAGACGAAAGTTTGCTTATAAACAAGCCGCCTCGGCTATTGTAATAAGTGCCTGGTGTAACCAAAATGCTGTCGTAGGTCTGGCCCATTATAAGCACGTTTTGTGCTTGGTCTAACTTAATAAAATGAGCCTGATCATAGCTTGTGCTGCCCCAATAACGCATGCCCAAAACAGATGTAAAAGAGCTGTTTAACTTCACTATAAATGCATCACTTATTCCACCGCGATATCCTGGCCCACTAGTAGGTGAAAAGCCAATGCTTTGTGTACCACCCGCAACGGCAATGTCTCCATTGGGGAACACATCTAACGAGTAAAGCGCATCATGTTTTTCTTTGCCTAAATATGTACAGTTTTTTACTGTGGTTAGTGCAGCATCTAATTTAAAAACTACGCCATCTTGCAAGCTGTTTTTAGTTGGTTGAACAGCACCAAAGCTTATGG
>JBILPP010000127.1:0-5424 GCA_044373765.1 Bacteroidia bacterium | reverse complement strand
ATTCTCCAGGAGGTAGTGCAATGGCCAGCGATGTAATGTGGCGTGAAGTAGTACTAACAAAAAAAGTAAAACCAGTTATTGTATCGATGGGAGCCACTGCTGCTAGTGGTGGTTATTACATTGCGGCTCCTGCTGATGTAATTGTTGCAGAACAAAACACCATAACAGGAAGTATTGGGGTGTTTGCATTATTGGTTAATGCACAAAAATTAATTGAAGAAAAATTAGGTGTAAACATGGAAACTGTTAAGTTTGGCCAATATGCTGATATGGGGACAGCGAACCGACCATTAACAAAAGCAGAACAAGCCATACTTCAAAAATACATTGATAGAATTTATAACGATTTTATAACAAAAGTTGCAGAAGGCCGTAAGTTAACCTTGCAGCAAGTAGACAGCATTGCGCAAGGGCGCGTTTGGAGTGGAAGCGATGCGAAAAAAATTGGCTTAATAGATGAATTTGGCGGGTTAAATAAAGCCATTCAAATTGCAGCTAAAAAAGTGAACTTAACAGAATACAGGCTCTCTACATTCCCGGAACAAAAAGAACCCTTTGAACAATTTATGGAAAGTATTGGAGATGAGGCCTCAACTTTCATGGCTAAACAAAAGTTTGGACAACACTATGAGTGGTACAGCCAAATAACAAAACTACTGAAATATGAAGGCATGCAGATGCGCATGCCAACTACAATAGAGATAAATTAATTGCCTAAACGCCCAACCTGAAAAGTTGGGCGTTGTTTTTTTGAATATTATTTACGAATTTCACACATGTAAACCAAACCCCGTTTTATATGAGAGTGACAAATTGCCTAACCTGCAAAGTTGCATTGCGTGGCCGTTCAGATAAGAAATTCTGTGATGATCAATGCAGAACTACATACAATAATAAAAAAAACACAGATCCACTTTTGGTTAAAGAGATTACGGCTGCATTAAAGAAAAACAGGAAAATAATGGAGACTTTGGTTCCAGAAGATATTGGAAAAATAAAGATCTCTCAGCAAAAACTTTTAGCCAAGGGATTCAACTTTGGGTATCATACGCATACCTACACAACAAAAGTTGGATCGAATTATTTATTTTGTTATGAATACGGATACTTGAAAATTGACAATGAAAATTACATGCTGGTAAGAAGGGCTATAGATTGATTTTTTTGCAATGCCAAAACAACTTATTTTTAGCTGCATCTTGTGTAAAAAATAAATAATCGTCTCCCCCATCTTCAAGATTGAAGCTTTTTCTTATTTCATCAACAGAACTAACGAAATTACGGGCAGAAACATTTGCCTTGGTTATGCCGTGTTGTTTTACATATTGCTTAATGCCACTCTTGTTAAAAACGCAATGATTAACCACCCTGAAACACCTGCCAAAATAACTATCAATAAATGCACCTGTAGCGTAATGACTATTTTTTGCCACTAAGCTTAAACCACAACACTCAGCATAATCAACACTCAGTCCTGCCTTAACAATCATATTTGATGGCTCATAAAAAAAAAGATTATCAATATGACTTTCCCGTATAAGCCTATTGGGGGTAGGAGAAAAATTAAACTCCACCTTGCCATCCTCATTCACTTGAACTGCTTCAATATTGCGGCTAACTGTATTGGCTTGGCTGTTTAGTAATACTAATACCTCTTTCACTTCATTTTTAAACCCAACAACAATCAGTCGTTTGATATGATCAAATGTTTTAAATACATATGAGACATCAACCATTGGCGATAATTTAAGTAGCACCTCAGCACCTTGGTCTACCAAAGCGGGCGCAATATCGAGGACATTTGGAGTCGCATCAATTAATGAAAATGTTTGGGTTGAACCAGAAGGACGTCTATCTGAATCAATATAGTAAGCATCTGCTTTAATTGGATTATCAATCAAAAATGCTTCAGCAGTGGCATCAACCCTGGTTACGTTATGGATGTTTAACCTTTCATAATTATGCCTGACTATACTATTTAAAGTTGGATCAACATCAACCCCGATAACCCGATTGAAGGTGGTTGAAAAAGCAACATCATCAACGCCTAGTCCTGCACTTAAATCAACCAATAATTTACCTTGAAGCAAAGAGGCTTTGAATTTTGCCAAAGGAATTGAACTAGACTGCTCCAAACTTTTTTTAGTAAAAAAACAACCTTGTGAAAACCATTCTGGCAACTTTTTTTTTGACTTCTCAATTAACGCTAGTTGCTCTGCAACAAAGGGAGTGCAATCGCCATAATTCTTTTTAAGAAATAATATGAGCTGGGTCTTGTTGTACAGTTTTGTATACTCATTCAACATTTCAATGTTTAAATCTTGCATACATTGAATAATATTTACATAACTTTGTACCATTCTAGATTTTATATGAAAAAAGTAATAATTATTGCAGCCCTAGCCCTAGTCACGGTTAGCTTAACATCTTGTAAAGGTTCTTGCCCAAAATTCAGTATTGATTGGGTAAGCTTTTTCAACTAAACGTAGTTAAATACGACATGCTGCTTAATTTCCGGGTTTAACGAAAGTGCAACTGGGCAGTTTAAAGCAGCATGTTCTAACTCCGTTTTGTATTTAATTGCCGTTTCAGGCAGATAAAAGACTAATTCTATTTTAGCCACTTTTCGTGGGCTAACTGTCATTTTTTTCGTCACTTCTATTTTAGTTCCTTTCAAATTAACGTCAAACTTCTCCGCTTCAATCCCCATAATGGTCATCATACACTGGGCTAATGATGTGGCCAGTAAGTCCGTTGGAGAAAACGCTTCACCTTTACCCTGATTATCTATAGGTGCATCTGTTATTAATACACTTTCGCTTATCATGTGTTTGGCTTGCGTGCGCAAACCACCTAAATAAATAACCTCCGAAGTATACATATTTTTTTTATTTTTGAATTTTCAAATATATGCGCATGAGTGTTGTTGCCAAATTATGTAGTGTAGTTTTTCTGCTAACAGCTTTAAATGCTTTGGCACAAAACGACTTAATTACAGAACCAACATTGCTATACAGGAAACGCATTCAATATGGCGCAAATCTGAACAGCTCAAGTTTAGGTGGTATTAATTTAAAATACCAATGGCAAAAGACAGCGCTCCTGAAAAACGGATTTGATTTGGAATTAGCAAGAATTCGACATCCAAAAGAAGAACGTGTTTATGGTCAATCAGACAACCCAAAGCAATACACTCCAGGAAGAATTAACATGGCATTTTTCCTTCGTACAGGATATGGTCAAAATGTATTTATCACCACCCGCGATTATAAAAACTCCGTTTCTTTGCACTATAACTATTCATTTGGTATGACCACTGCTTTATTAAAACCAATTTATATTGATGTTTTTAAACTATCGCAAGACCCATTTGGACAAGATTATATTGCCACAGAAAAATACGAACCCGTAAATACGCATACGACTCCCTATACCATATATGGAAATGCTACCTTTACGCGTGGATTTAATGAAATGACGGCCCGTATAGGTGGACATTTTAAAAATAGCTTGTCAGTTGAGTGGGGCGAGTACCCGGATGCATTTAACAGTTTAGAAGCCGGATTTTGTGTTGATTTATTTGCTCAACCACTGCCATTAATGGCAGATGAATTGGCTAAAAACAAACAATTATACATTACATTATTTTTAGGATTTAATTTCGGACAGAACAGATAAACATGATAGAATTACCAACTTTAGCAGAAGAACGTATAAAAAAACCATCTTGGTTAAAAGTAAAATTACCTACAGGAGAGAACTTCCGTAATGTAAGAAAGATTGTTGATGAATATAAACTGCATACCATTTGCGAGAGTGGAAGTTGCCCAAACATGGGCGAATGCTGGGGAGCAGGCACTGCTACCTTTATGATTCTTGGTAATGTTTGTACACGCAGCTGCAGTTTTTGTGCAGTAGCTACAGGTCGTGCCCAAGATTACGATTTATCTGAGCCTATGCGCGTTGCAGAAGCCATAAAATTAATGGGGGTAAAACATGCAGTTCTTACCTCTGTGAATCGTGATGAATTAAAGGATAAAGGTGCAAAAGTATGGGCTGATACCATCAGGTTGGTAAAAGAGCTAAACCCAAGCACAACAATAGAAACACTTATTCCTGACTTTTTATCTAAGTGGGACTTATTGTATCAAGTGATTGATGAGAAACCAGAAGTTGTTTCTCACAATATGGAAACCGTGAAAAGACTATATCGTAAAGTTAGGCCACAAGCTAAATATGAAAGAAGTTTAGAGCAGATTTTAAAAACAAAAGAACGCGGCCGCAGAACTAAATCGGGTATTATGTTGGGTTTAGGAGAAACAAAAGAAGAAGTACTTGAAGTTTTACAAGACTTAAAAGATTGGGGTTGTGATGTGGTTACCTTAGGTCAGTACCTACAACCAACTAAAATGCACTTAAATGTGGAACGTTTTGTTACCCCTGAAGAATTTGACTTTTACAAAGACGCAGGCCTAAATATGGGGCTTAAATATGTTGAGTCGGGGCCATTGGTGCGTTCTTCATACCACGCAGAAAAACACTTATTATAAATTAATAAATTCCAAAATTTGTAAGCGCCCCGATTTTAACATCAGGGCGCTTTTTCATTTATCATTAGCGATTATTTATTAAACGAAGACAAAAACATATTACAGCATTAAAAAACATGGTTCGTTGTTACAAGTATTACTTGACGTTTCTGTGACTGACATTAAACATTAACAGGAAATGATGGCAAACATTTTGAACGGTAATAATCTTAATAAAGGACATCCTTAATTTTAATAATTGAGCATCCTAAATTAACACATACTAAAATGTTTGTGACCATGTTCCATTTTTATTTAGGTTAGGGTTTATATGGACAATAAAACCCCGATTCAACAAAGAATCGGGGCTTTGTGTTTCTCAGAATTAACCCAATTACTTTAAATACTTTTATTAGCTTTGTTTGGTTACTATGACATTTAAATTAACATCGGAATACGTGCCAAGTGGCGATCAACCTACAGCTATCAAACAACTGGTTGAGGGAGTCAATAATGGCAATAAATACCAAACTTTATTAGGGGTTACTGGATCGGGTAAAACATTTACCATGGCCAATATTATTCAGCAAGTGCAAAAGCCTACTTTAATTGTGAGCCATAACAAAACTTTGGTGGCGCAATTATATGGTGAATTTAAGCAGTTTTTCCCGGAAAATGCGGTGGAGTATTTCGTTTCGTATTACGACTATTATCAACCCGAAGCCTTTATTCCTTCGAGCAATACATACATAGAAAAAGACTTGGCAATTAATCAGGAAATCGAAAAATTGCGTTTAAAAACCACGTCTTCACTTTTATCAGGACGTAGAGATGTGATTGTTCTTGCATCAGTAAGTTGTATATATGGTGCGGGAAATCCTAAAGATTACGAAAG
>JBILPP010000126.1:0-5458 GCA_044373765.1 Bacteroidia bacterium | reverse complement strand
CATTATGGTTCTGGCCACATTCTCACTTAACCCATCCGCTTCAGGTATTATTTTCTGGGGCGCGATAACAGCCTTGTTGTATTATTACGTTATTAAAAATAATGCATCTAAAAGTGTAGTTAACGTAGCCATATTAAGTGTAACATTTATTATTGTAGGATACTCATCTTATGCAATGGTGTTAATACGCAGTAATGCAAAACCACCCATTAACATGAATGCTCCTGACAATCCGTTTAGTTTATTATCATACTTAAACCGCGAGCAATATGGTGAAAACCCATTGGTATACGGACAGTATTTTTATGCTAAGGTAATTGACGAGAAAAAGGGTGCAATGACCTATGCAAAAGGAGACGGGAAGTACGAAGAATCGGGCGAAAAAGTTGAGCGTATTTATGACCCTAAAGATTGTACTATTTTCCCGCGTATGTGGGCCGACAGACCCGATTATGTTCAATCATATCGCCAATGGGAAAATATACCTGAAGGTAAAAAAGCAACCTTTGCCAAAAACATTGATTTCTTGCTAAGTTACCAAATGGGCTTTATGTACTGGCGTTATTTTGCATGGAATTTTATTGGCAGACAAAACGATGATCAAGGATTTGGTGATATAACCAGAGGTAACTGGATTAGTGGTGTGCCTTTTATTGACGCCATGCGCTTAGGCCCTCAAGACAATATTCCTGATTCGATTAAAAATAATAAAGCGCGTAACACGTATTATTTCTTACCGCTATTGTTAGGTTTAATTGGTTTGATTTATCATTTCAAAAAATCAAAAGAAGATGCAACAGTTGTATTAACCTTGTTCTTGTTTACAGGTGCATTTATTATTCTATACTTAAACTTCCCGGCTCACCAGCCACGTGAACGCGACTATGCTTATGTTGGTTCGTACCAAACATTTATCATTTGGATTGGATTAGGTGTATTGGCATTAATTGATTGGTTAAGTAAAAAAATGAATGCCACTGTGGCAACAGGAATTGCTTCAATAGCTACTATAGCGGGTGTTCCTGTGTTGATGGCTTCTCAAAACTGGGATGATCATGATCGTAGTAATCGTTTTGCGGCACTAGATTTTGCCTACGATTACCTGAACTCTTGTGCCCCAAATGCGGTGTTATTTACCAATGGCGACAATGATACATACCCTCTTTGGTACGCTCAAAATGTTGAAGGCATTCGTAGTGATATTAGAGTAATTAACTTAAGCTTACTAAATACAGATTGGTATGCAGATGCATTAAAAACTAAAGTGTATGACTCGGAACCAATACCATTTAGTATGACTCCAGGTCAGTATAAACAAGGTGTTAGAGATTATGTCATATTCTATCAGAACCCTGAAGTGGAAAGACAATTTGGCATCAACCAAACCGATTTCTATCCACTAAGTAGTATCATTAAATTTATGACTGATGATACTGATCCCATGGCTAAGTTAAAATCAAACAGTGGTATGGAATTTAGCTACTATCCAACTAAAAAATTCTATATCCCTATTGATAAACAACATGTATTAAAGCAGGGTACTGTGCATGCAAAAGATGCCAATATCATTGTAGATACCATGAAATGGGAAATTGGAAATGGTACTCTAATGAAAGCCGATTTGGTAGTGCTTGATATATTGGCAACCACCAATTGGACTCGCCCTATTTATTTTGCCATTACTACTGGAAGCGATGTATACTTAAACATGATGGATTATTTCCAATTAGAAGGTTTAACATACCGCATTGTACCTATTAAAAATACAGATCCTGTAGAAGGTGGAACATACGGACACATCAACACCGATATTTTATATACTAACCTGGTTGATAAGTTTAAGTGGGGCAATATGGATAAAGAAGGTGTTTATTTAGATGAAACCACCTTACGCCAAACACGTAATTTCCGTAATTTATTTTACCGTTTAGCAATGAAATTAGTGGCAGAAGGCGATAATACCCGTGCCATAAAAGCCATAGATCGTTGTATAGAGGTAATGCCTAAAAACACTGTTCCTTATGACATATTCATCATTCGTTTATCTGAGGCATACTACGCAGCAGGAGCTCCGGAAAAAGCCAATGCATTAATAAATGGTATGGTTGATCAAGCCATAGAGAAATACCAATATTATAGCAGATTTAAGGGTAGCAAGGCAAAAGGTGTAAGTACTGAGTTAGAAGAAAATACCAATATATTGATGTATGCGCAACAAGTAGCTCAGTTTAACAAACAAGATGCATTATTAAAAGCGATACAGGCGAAATCACAAAAAGTATTAGGTGCGCAAATGCCACCAATGCAGTAATTTATTCATTGATAGATTTAAGCAAGGCCGCCCAATGGGCGGCCTTGCTGTTTTTACAGCAATCAAATATTTAGTTAAATTAAACACTCCCGCTTATCTTTGTGGGCATTTTATATTCCTCAAATTACATGAGCACAGCAGCAGTTATCGCATTACAAAAACGAAGAACCTTCGGTATTATTAGTCATCCCGATGCAGGAAAAACCACTTTAACTGAAAAGTTTTTATTGTTTGGTGGTGCCATTCAAACAGCAGGTGCAGTAAAAAGCAATAGAATAAAAAAGGCTGCCACTTCAGATTTCATGGAAATAGAAAAGCAGCGTGGTATATCGGTTGCAACTTCTGTAATGGGTTTTGACTACAAAGATTATAAAATTAATATTTTAGATACCCCAGGCCATAAGGACTTTGCCGAAGATACATACAGAACATTAACCGCAGTAGACAGCGTGATATTGGTGGTAGATTGCGTAAAGGGTGTTGAGGACCAAACGCGTAAATTAATGGAGGTTTGCAGGATGCGTAACACGCCTGTTATCGTATTCATTAATAAATTAGATCGTGAGGGACAGGACCCGTATGATTTATTAGAAGAAATAGAAAAAGAACTAAACATACACACCCGACCTCTTACTTGGCCAATTGGAATTGGTAGTGATTTTAAAGGAGTTTATAATTTATATGAAAAGAAACTTAATTTATTTCAACCTGATAAAACCAAAATATCAAAAGAGGTTGTTGAAATTAATGACCTAAATAGCGAGGAGCTTGATGCCATTATTGGTAAAAGAAGTGCCGATAAATTGCGTGAAGATGCGGAGTTGATTGAAGGAGTGTACGAGCCATTTAGTAACGAATTATACTTAGAAGGTTATTTGGCTCCAGTATTTTTTGGTAGTGCCATTAATAACTTTGGTATACAAGAACTACTTGATACATTTATACAAATAGCACCAGAACCACGCAGCCGCTTTACAGAAGACCGCGAGGTAAAACCAGAAGAAAAAACCTTCTCGGGTTTTATTTTTAAAATACACGCAAACCTTGACCCAAACCACCGTGATAGAATTGCATTTTGCCGCATTGTATCTGGTAAATTTGAACGTAATAAATTTTATTACCACACGCGTTTAAATAAAAAGTTGCGATTTAGTAACCCTACCAGTTTTATGGCTAATGATAAAAGCGTAATAGATGAGGCATATCCTGGTGATGTAGTTGGTTTATATGACAACGGCAACTTTAAAATTGGCGACACACTAAGCGAAGGCGAAAATATTTCATTTAAAGGCATACCAAGTTTTTCGCCAGAAATATTTAAAGTACTTGAAAATAAAGATCCGCTTAAAACCAAGCAACTTGAAAAGGGGATTTTACAACTAACAGATGAAGGTGTTGCGCAACTATTTACACAGCAACCTGGTAATGTGCGCATCATTGGTACAGTGGGTGAGCTACAGTTTGAGGTAATTCAATTCCGATTGTTACATGAATACGGAGCATCTTGTGCCTTTACTCCATTAAGTTATCAAAAAGCATGTTGGTTTACTAGCGATGATAAAGCCGAACTAGACCGTTTTAATGTAATTAAGCGTTATAGTATTGCAACAGATAAAGACGGCAGGCCTGTATTTTTTGCAGAAAGCATGTGGAGTTTAAAAATGACTCAAGATACCTTTCCAAAAATAAACTTTCATTTTACTTCTGAGTTTGATAAGTAGAAACCAATAGATATCTACTAATCAACTATAGATAACTTAACCACCACCTTTTATTGTGTATTTTATAACTGTAATAACGTTTGCATAACGGATATAAAATAACAACTACCAAAATCCATACGGCATAAACACCATATAAATTAAGGCCCAATACATCGGGCCTAAACCAAAACGGCTGCTGCACAATATCAGCTAAAGTATAACCTTGAGTAAAAAACAAAGGAACTACTAGTAAATGTATTGCATAAATGTGCACTATGTAAAAGAAAAACGGCACGCTGCCAAATACTTTTAATTTATTTGTTATACTGTTTTGTGTGGTTTCAAACCATGCTAGAAACAAGAGTGCTGGACCAAGCATGAGCAAGCTGTACATTAATGAAGGAGGGTATTTACTCACATCTAAAAAAGATAAAATGGTAGTTGTTGTATCAGATTGAATAGCAAAAGGATTTGGATCTCCATAACCATTAATTAATCGTAATACCACAAATAGAAGCAACATCCCAAAACCCGATAGGAGTAATGTTTTTCTTCTTTGGGTTGAATCGTAATTGCGTTTAAAAATAAAAGCTAACCCAAAACCTAAGCACATAATACCAAACCATGGCAACACACCATAAACCGTTATGATGCTGTAATTTTCTGTAACCTGAAATCCTTTAAAACCACTGGTATGAAAAATATTATACAGAAAACTTTCTTGAAATGATGTAGGTAAATAATCTAATACATTGTGCAATCCAACAATGGTAATACCTAATGCGAGAACAAGCTTTTGATCTAGCCTAACAACCAATGCCAGTAATACCATACTGGCGCCAATGGCCCATATTACTTGTAGTATAGATGCACTAAAAAACGGATTGAACATCCATCCGAAATTAACCACAGTAAGTTCAATAAATATTAGCCATGCGCCACGCTTTAATAAAAAAAACTGTAGCTCTTGTGGAGATTTTTTACTGCCTGATAAGTAAGCAGAAATACCTGCTAAAAAGATGAATATGGGAGCGCAAAAATGAGTTATCCATCGGGTGAAATACAACACTGGTGTAGTTGTATTTAAATCCATTGGGTCGTGAATAAAAGCATCATTATGAAAATAATCCCGCACATGATCAAGTGACATAAGCACAATTACCAGGCCACGTAGCACATCAATAGATAATATCCTATCGGTTGTGTTTTCTTTTTTCATAGCAAAAACGGAGGTTTAAAAGCCTCCGTTAGATTAATTCTTTATTTAATATCAAATGCCTCATCAACTATTTGAAGTTGCTCCTTGGCGTGAACTTTACTAAATCCTGTAGCTGGTGAAGCACTTGCTTTACGGGAGATTAAGCGCAACTTAAAGTTCTCCTCTCTACGCAATAGATATGTCCAGCTGCCCATGTTTTTGGGTTCTTCTTGTACCCAGCAAAAC